>NZ_DBIC01000172.1:0-8052 GCF_002296545.1 Herbaspirillum sp. UBA812
TCGGCGGCGGAGATCAGCCGAAACACCTCGGCCACCGTCTGCCATGACGCGCCGATACCGCCATGGGAGCGCGGCACGGTGATGGCCCACAGGCCGCTGTGCGAGAAGCGTTCGATCTGGTCGAACGGCAGGATGCGCTCACGGTCGCGCTCGGCGGCGCTCCGGGCGAACTCGGCGGCCAGCTCGGCGGCAACCTGCAGTGCCTGCGCTTCGCTGGTAATGCGCTGGGCCTGGCGCAGGCCGGGACGGCGGACGGTTTCTAGGATGTGCGCGGACATGAACCACTCCTGAGGGATAGTACGGGCAGCGCCGAATGGCGCCCGCGAGGGGTCTCATTAGAGCAAAGCGAGGGAGGAATCCGAACGAAGCATTGCGCATGTGCTTGCTTGTTTTTTGCATGCTGCAGAGCGCGCAGATGCTTATGCGGAAATTGCATGGCGGCCCGGCAAGCCCGGCCATACTGTGTTTTCAACCAGTACCGGCGGCTGAAATGGAGTAGAATGCGCCGACGTTTTACCTTACGTCTTTATCAAGAAATACCGCCATGCTCACCCTCACCGAACTCGAAGATGCAATCAACTACTGGCGCCACCAGCGCCCGGCCAGCGGAGAGGAGTGCGCACTGTCCCCGGAAGTCAATGCCCTGGCGGGCCTGTACGCGATGATGATTTTCCATCGCCGCCATGAAGTGGACCTGGAGCAGATCGATGCCCAGGCGCGCCAGCTGATCGAGGCCTGGCTGGCCAGCTGAACTGCAGGTTTTTCGTACGTCCGCGTACAGTGACGGTCACTTCCGTGTAAGCGCGTTATCCTAGACTCCTGCTGTTGTTGCAGAACCTTCACGTTGTTGCCGGATCCATCCGGTATCCCTGAAAGGAAGAACGATGCGCAAGGATCAGGATCAGTCGCCGCCCTCCCCCCGCCGCAAATCCGCCACCGCTGCCGTGGCCGCCAAGCCGCGCGTGGCGCTGGTGCTGCAGGGAGGCGGTGCGCTGGGTGCCTACCAGGCCGGGGTCTACCAGGCCCTGCACGAGAATGACCTGACCCCCGACTGGGTGGTCGGCACCTCCATCGGTGCCATCAACGCCGCCTTGATTGCGGGCAACCCGCGCGAGACCCGCATCGCCCGCCTGCGCGAATTCTGGGAGACGGTGGCGCATCCGGACGTGTTCGACCTGCGCCAGGTCCCGGACGCCTTGCGCCCCTGGGCCACCCGCCTGACCACGCTCGATACGTTTCTGCGCGGCACGGCCGGCTTCTTCCGGCCGCGTCCGCTGAACCCCTTTGCGCTGGGGCTGCCGGTGCCCCCCGACGAAGCCAGTTTCTACAGCACCGCCGAGCTGGGCGAGACGCTGTCGCGTCTGGTCGACTTCGATTACCTCAACGGTCCCTCCGGCATCCGCATGACGGTCGCGGCGGTCAAGGTCACCTGTGGCACGCTGGTCAATTTCGATTCGCGCCAGCGGCCGCTGGGACCGGAACATGTCATGGCCAGCGGCGCCCTGCCCCCGGGCTTTGCGCCGGTGCGCATCGACGGCGAGCTGTACTGGGATGGCGGGTTGTATTCCAATACGCCGCTGGAAGCCGTCTTGAACGATGAGCCGCGTACCAACCTGCTCTGCATGATGGTCGACCTGTGGCATGCCGACGGACCGGAGCCGCGTACCCTGGAAGAGGTGCAGACGCGCGAAAAGGATGTCACCTTCGCCTCCCGTTCACAGCGCCACATCGATGCCTATCTGCAGCAATACAAGCTGCGCCGCGCGGCTCACGCGCTCTACAAGCGCCTGCCCCCCGACATGCTGACCCAGCAGGACCGCCAGATGATGGCCGAGCTGGGTGCCGACAGCACCATCCACATCGTGCGGCTGGCCTATGCCGGGCGCGACTGGAACATGGCCTCCAAGGACGTCAACTTCGCCAAAGGCTCGGTCATGTGGCGCTGGGAGCAAGGCTACCAGGATGGCCTGCGTGCCATTGCGCTGGGCAAAGGCTGTCCGTTTTCCGAGAGCGATACCGGCATCGTGGTTCATGACCTCCCCAGCGGCGACACCCACGTCCGCCCGGAGAAAACGACCGAACGTTCGGCTTGATCGCCCGCAAAGCCGCTGCTGGTGCGGCGTAGCAAAATGTCCACGCGGCGGATTATTTTTTGTGCGCCGCACAAATAACACTTGATTTCACCAAAGAAGTGCATAAAATAAGAATTGTTGCGGCGCACAAATCATGATTGTTGATTGATTCTGGTCGAAAGCCGCGCTCGAACGCCGATTGTTTTGATCGTCACGCTCGTCGGCAAGCTCATTTGTTCATATCACCTAGGAGATGCACATGTTTTCGTACCAAGATCAGTTTTCCGCCGCCACCAAGGCCAACCTGCAAGCCCACCTGGACCTCATCAACAACCTGACCGCCAAGGCCTTCGAAGGCGTGGAAAAGATCGTTGAACTGAACCTGTCGGCCACCAAGGCCACCCTGGAAGAAGCCACCGCTGCCGCCAAGCAGCTGGCCGCCGCCAAGGACCCGCAGGAACTGCTGTCGCTGGCCGCCGCCCAAGCCCAGCCGGGCGCTGAAAAGGCCACCGCCTACAGCCGTCACCTGGCCGGTATCGTGTCCTCGACCCAGGCTGAATTCACCAAGGCTGCCGAAGCCCAGATCTCCGAAACCAGCCGCAAGCTGTCGGCCCTGATCGACGAGATCAGCAAGAATGCGCCCCCGGGTTCGGAGCAAGCCGTCTCGATCCTGAAGGCCACCCTGACCAACGCCAACGCTGCCTACGAGCAACTGTCCAAGAACTCCAAGCAAGCTGTCGAAACGCTGGAAGCCAACCTGGCCAACGCGACCAAACAGTTCACCGCTGCTGCTGAAAAGACCGTCGCTTCGGCACGCGCCAAGAAGTAATCTTCACTTCAGGCCGTAAAAACAAAACGCCGCCCCGGGTCACCGGAGCGGCGTTTTGCTTTGGGCGGTCCGGGGGATCAGCCCTGCGCCACCATATCCAGCGCCAGCGCTTCGGCCACGCGGATGCCGTCGATGGCCGCCGACATGATCCCGCCCGCATAACCGGCGCCTTCACCGGCCGGATACAGGCCCTTGGTGTTGAGGCTCTGCAGGGTGTGGTCATCGCGCTTGATGCGGATGGGGGAGGAGGTGCGCGTCTCGATGCCGGTCAGCACGGCGTCATGCATGGAGTAGCCACGGATCTGCTTTTCGAAAGCCGGCAGCGCCTCGCGGATGGCATCGATGGCATACGTGGGCAGCGACGGGTTGAGGTCGCCCAGCGTCACGCCCGGCTTGTAGGACGGCTCCACGCTGCCCAGCTGGGTAGAGGGACGATTGGCGATGAAGTCGCCCACCAGCTGCCCCGGCGCATTGTAGTTGCCGCCGCCGAGTTCGTAAGCGCGGCTTTCCCACTCGCGCTGGAAGGCGATGCCGGCCAGCGGATGGCCCGGATAGTCGGCCGGCGAGATGCCCACCACGATGCCGCTGTTGGCATTGCGCTCGTTGCGGGAATACTGGCTCATGCCGTTGGTGACCACGCGGCCCGGTTCGGAGGTCGCCGCCACCACCGTACCGCCCGGGCACATGCAGAAGCTGTAGACCGAACGGCCATTGGAGGCGTGGTGCACCAGCTTGTAGTCGGCCGCGCCCAGGATGGGATGGCCGGCACCGGGACCGAAGCGGCACTTGTCGATCAGCGACTGCGGGTGCTCGGCGCGGAAGCCGATCGAGAACGGCTTGGCCTCGATGTAGACACCGCGCTCGTAGAGCATCTCGAAGGTATCGCGGGCGCTGTGGCCGATGGCCAGCACCACGTGGTCGGCTTCGATCTGTTCGCCGGTGTTCAGGGTCAGGCCACGGATCTGGCCGTCTTCGATCAGCACATCCTCGACGCGCTGCTCGAAGCGGAATTCGCCGCCCAACTTCTCGATCTTCTCGCGCATGAGCTGGATCATCTTGACCAGGCGGAAGGTACCGATGTGGGGCTTGCTGACGTACATGATTTCGGGCGGCGCATCGGCGGCCACGAATTCGGCCAGCACCTTGCGGCCATAGTGCTTGGGATCCTTGACCTGGCTGTAGAGCTTGCCATCGGAGAAGGTCCCGGCCCCGCCCTCACCGAACTGCACGTTCGATTCCGGTTTCAATTCGCGCTGGCGCCACAGGCCCCAAGTGTCCTTGGTGCGCTCGCGCACGGTCTTGCCGCGTTCCAGGATGATGGGATTGAAGCCCATCTCGGCCAGGATCAGTGCCGCAAAAAGACCGCAGGGACCGAAGCCGATCACCACCGGACGCTTCCTGATGGTGGCCGGGGCACGGGTGACGAAGTGGTAGGAGGTGTCGGGCGTGGGGCCGACATTGGTGGTCTTGGCATGGCGCGCCAGGACCGCGGCCTCGTCCTTCACCTCGACGTCGATGGTGTAGTTCAGGGTGATGGCCGTCTTCTTGCGGGCATCGTAGCTGCGGCGAAACAGCGTGAAGGACAGCAGTTCCTCGGCCGGGATGCCCAGGCGATCGAGGATGGCGGCGTTCAGTTCGTCTTCCGTATGGCTCAACGGAAGGGTCAGTTCAGAGATGCGCAACATGTGCGGGGACTTTCAACAAGACTGGGGATGCAGGAGGTGGCGCAGGCCACGATGGCCGGTGTGCTCACGGCGGAAGGCTGCGCGAAAGGCGACATTTTACTCCAGCCCGGCAGGCACTCCCAGCCCGGCCCCGCCAGTTGCGCAGGTGCGACAGCCAGCATGGCCCACGCCATCAAACAAGTTGCATAACGCAATCATCTGGCGCAGCATTGCTTGCACTTCGCAACCATTACCGGATCTTGCCATGGACTATGACGGCCTGCACTCTCCCCCGCGCGACCAGACCATCCGCCAGTTGCGCGAGCTGTCGCGCAAGCTGGTGCGGGAACTGGGCTTCATGCGCAGCACCCTGGCCGGCAGCGACCTGGCGCCCTCGGCGGTGCACGCGCTCATCGAGATCGGACTCAAACCCGGCCTGCAGGCGCGCGAGCTGGGCGAGCTGCTGTACCTGGACAAATCCAACACCAGCCGCCAGCTGGCCAAGCTGGAAGCGCTCGGGCTGGTGCGGCGCAGCCCGGTGCCGGGCGACGGGCGCGCCTACAGTCTGGCGCTGACCGATGAGGGGCAGGCGCTGCGCAAGAAGATCGACAAGTTCGCCACCGACCAGGTCTCCGGTGCCCTGCGGCGCATCCTGCCGGAAGACCAGCAGGGCCTGGTGCGGGCGCTGGCACTGTATTCCGAGGCCCTGTCGCGCGACAACCCCAATGCAGCAGCTCGCCCGGCCAGAGGCGCGGCATCGGAATTGAGCATCGGCTACCAGCCCGGCTGCATCGGCGATATCGCCAGCCTGCATGCGCGCTACTACGCCGCGGCGGCCGGCTTCGGGGTGTTCTTCGAACACAAGGTGGCCAGCGAACTGGGCAGCTTCGCACAAACCCTGCCCCAGGCCGGCAAGCAACTCTGGACCTACGTCGAACACGGGCGCTGCCTGGCCTCCATCGTGATCGATGGCGACCTGCAGCACCGCCAGGCGCACCTGCGCTGGTTCATCGTCGACGACAGCCTGCGCGGCAGCGGCGTGGGACGGCGCTTGCTGGAACAGGCCATGGCCTTTGTCGATGCCCATCGCCTGGCCTGTTATTTGTGGACCTTCCAGGGACTGGATGCGGCACGCCACCTGTATCTGTCGGCCGGCTTCGAACTGGTGGAGGAATCGCCGGGTGAGCAATGGGGAAGCCGCGTGGTGGAGCAACGCTACGAGCGCCCGGCGCGCAGGAAATGAGCGGTGCAGGGCGCGCGGCATGTATCGGTATGCCGCGATTTGTTACCGGATTCGCCCGCGCTGCGCTGCCTTCGGGGCTGCCATACGCAGCGGTGGCAGGCGCGGACACAACTGGAAACACAACATTACAGTCTTAAAGAAGCCCGGCTCCTACAGTGGTTTTCACAGCGCGGCCCCGCTTGCGCTGCATCCACGCATCACCACCTTGCAGGAGTCCAACATGAAAACCAAGACCACTCGCCTCGCCTTCGCCCTTCTCACGACCCTGTCCGCGCTCGGTGCCACCGCAGCCCTGGCCCCTGCCGCGCAGGCGCAGGTGGTCGGCGTCGATGTGCGCATCGGCACACCACCGCCCGCCCCGCGTTATGAAGTGGTACCCGCCCCGCGTCACGGCTATGCCTGGGCACCCGGCTACTGGGCCTGGAACGGCCATCGTCACATCTGGATCGGCGGCCACTGGGAACGCGTGCGCCGCGACTACGCCCGCTATGAACCGGCCCACTGGCAACCGGGTCCGGGTGGCTGGGTATTCATTCCGGGTCACTGGGTGCGTTGAGGCCGATCGCTGAATCCGCGCCGAAACGGGCCGGGTCCAGCGCCGCCACCAATTCGCGCGGCAGCGGCAAGGGCTCACGCTCGATCATCGCGGCCAGCAACTCGGCCATCAGCGGTGCCCAGATCAGGCCGCGCGAGGCATAGCCCAACAGGCCATAGACCCCCGTCTCACGCGGCAAGGCACCGACCAGCGGCAAGCGGTCCGGCGCGATGCAGCGCTGACCGACCCGCCCAGGAAGATCCGCATCCGCCTGCGGCAGCGACATGTGTGCCGCGATCTGCGGCAGCATGTGCTGCAGGCGCGCCAGGTTCTCGGCATGGCTGTCGGCACGCAGGGCAGGATCGTCGAAGCGATCATAGCTGGCCCCCATGCACACCTGCCCGGCATAGGGGCGCGTGAGGTAACCGTCACCACACAGCGCATGCGGCAAATCGGGGAAGCCTGTTGCCGGCAGGTGCGTGACCTGGCCGCGTACTGCATTGAGCGGCAAACCCGCCGCCTGCTCCAGCACGCGCGCCTGCGCGCCCGCTGCGAGAATCACCACCGGCGCTTGCGCGATCAGCAGGCCAGCGGCATCGAGCGCCTGCCATTGACCGTCCACGCGTACCAGACGGGCGACGGCGCGATTGAAATGCGTGCGCACCTCGCCTTGCGACTGCGCCACCGCCAGCATGCGGCGGCACACCGACGGCGGATTGAGCCAGCCCGCTTCCGGGAAGAAATAGCCGCCGCCCATGGTCGGCATGCCCAGTGCGCTTGCCGTCTCACCGGCGGACATCCAGCGCGCATAACGCGACGGATACTGCCACTCCTGCGCGCCCTGCTCGAAGGAGATCGCCTGCTTGGCATCGCGGCCGAACTGCAGGATGCCGCAGCGCTCGCCACGAATGGCAGCATGATCGTCCAGACCGACCCCGCCCAGATCATCGAGACGCTGCGAGGCAAACAGAAAAGCCGCACGCGTGAGCCGCGCCAGCGGGCTGTCATCGCGTGCCAGTGCCGGCATGAAAAGACCACCGTGATTGCCAGAAGCGCGGGTGGCCACCTCCGGGCCCGCATCGATGAGATCGACGCGCCAGCCGCGTGCCGTGAGCCGCTCGGCCGCAGCGGTTCCGGCCAGCCCGGCCCCGATCACCAGCGCCTGCCGTGCATGCGGCAGATCGCGCCGCAACGGCGTATCGGAGGCCGCCACATGCGTGGCCGGACGCGCCCAGGCCGGTGCATAACGCAAGGCCAGCGCACCGTCACGCGCTTCTCCATGGAAACCGACCTGGCGCATCGCCGCCGCCAGCGCCACATCCGCCGCCGCACCGAACACCAGCGCCCGCGCCCCGGTCCAGGCCAACCGCGCCAGGCGCTTGCAGGCATGTGCATGCCAGGATGGCGCGGCGGGATCGAAGCGGGTCGGGTCGGCATGCAGGTAGAACAGGTCTACCGGCGCTTCCAGCCGGGCCAGCTCTTCTTCCAATGCACCCCAGATCAGGGTCAGCGTGACGCGGCCTTCATCGAGCAAGAGCCGATGCGTCCCCGGCAAGGGCAGCGGCCATGCAGCGCGCAAGGCCTGTGCATAAGTCAAGTCTTCGGAGAGGACTTCCGCGGACGGCGGATGCGGCAGGATCGCAATGTAGTGCAGATGCACCGCGCCCTCCCCTCGCGCGCGCTGGCGGGCGAAGGCATGCCAGGGGGCG
>NZ_DBIC01000172.1:8335-22342 GCF_002296545.1 Herbaspirillum sp. UBA812
GGCGGGCGAAGGCATGCCAGGTGGCGAAGAAGGACTGACCCTGCCCGAAATGCAGGTCCAGCACGGTGGCGCTGCGCTGTTCGCGCAGGCAGTCCGGAACGCCCTGCAGTGCGGCGGTGATGGTATCGGCCTCGGCGCGCCAGGCGGCCAGCATTTCGGCAGAGGCAAGTTGAAGGGGACGCGCAGGCATCGTGAAAAGCCCTGTGGATAAATCAGACAAGGCCGCCATTCTACGCCGCCCGCCCCGTGCGGCATTGCGCCTTGACAAAGCAGGAGCGGCTCCGTAGGGTCTGTTCCCACCTCCGACGCCGGTCAACCCGCCACGCCATGCTCGCCATCTTCAACATCGTCTTCCCGATTTTTTCGTTGATCTTCCTGGGCTGGATGTGCCGCAAGCGCCGCATCCTCTCGGCGGGCGCGGCCAGCGAGCTGAACCGCTTCGTGATCTGGCTGGCGCTGCCGGCGCTGCTGTTCGATTCCATGTCGCGCCTCAAACCTGCGGACTTCGCCAACCTGCGCTTCATCGCCGTCTTCGCCATCGGCGTGGCGGTGGTGTTCCTGATCACCGCCGCGCTGCGCCTGCGCCAAAAGGCGGCCGCCCCTGACGTCATCATCGATAGCCTCGGCAGTTCCTATGCCAATACCGGCTTCATCGGCATTCCGCTGTGCTACCTGGCCTTCGGCAGCGACGGCCTGCCGCCCTCGGTGATCGCCATGGTGATGACGGCCTGCCTGCTCTTTGCGGTCGCCATCGTGCTGCTGGAAACCTGCCTGCATGCCCAGGCCGCCTTCGGCCAGACCGTGGCCAAGGTGGGCCGCTCGCTGCTGCGCAATCCCATCATGATCGCGCCGGTGGCCGGCATCATCGTGGCCCTGAGCGGGGTGGCCATCCCGCCGGGCGTACAGCAGCTCTTCAAGATTCTGGGCGGTGCAGCCGGTCCTTGCGCGCTGGTCTCGCTGGGGCTGTTCCTGGCCCAGCCCGTGCGCACGGCGGGAGGCTCGCCGGTGTGGCTGCTGGTGGCCTTCAAGCTGCTGCTGCAGCCGGCCGTGACCGCCGTGCTGGCCTACTGGATCCTGCCCATGCCGCGCCTGTGGGCCGACAGCGCAGTGCTGCTGGCGGCGCTGCCCATCGGTACCGGCCCCTTCATGCTGGCCGAGCTGTATCAACGCGAAGTCACCGCCATGTCGCGCGCCATCCTGTACTCCACCACCCTCTCGCTGCCCACCATCGCGCTCATCCTGGCCTGGATTGCGCATCATTGAGCCCAATATGAAAAAGGCCGCAGCGGCATTGCCGTGCGGCCTGATTCCAGAACAGCGCGTGAAGAAAAATTACAAAATTACCCGCTCTTCGCGCAGGATCTGCTCGAACTTCTCGGCCGCCACCGGCGGGCTGAACAGGTAACCCTGGATCTCGTCGCAGCCATAGTGGCGCAGGTAGTCCAGCTGCTCATCGGTCTCCACGCCTTCGGCAATCACGCGCAGTTTCAAGTGGCGCGCCAGCGAGATGATGGAGGCGGTGATGGCCGCATCATCGGCATCGATGGTGATGTCGCGCACGAAGGAACGGTCGATCTTGAGCACGTCGATCGGGAAGCGCTTCAGGTAGGCCAGCGACGAATAACCGGTACCGAAGTCGTCGATGGAAAGACGGATGCCCAGTTTCTTCAAGCCCGCCAGGATGCCGATGGCGTGCTCGACGTCGGTCATCATGAGGCTCTCGGTGAGTTCGATTTCCAGCGAGGCCGGCGGCAGGCCGGTGTCTTGCAGCACATCGGCAATCGAAGAGACCAGATCCTTCTGCAGGAACTGTCCCACCGAGAGGTTGACCGACACGCTGATGTCCTCATGCCCGGCCAGTTGCCACTGGCGGCACTGGGTGCAGGCGGTACGCAGGACCCAGGCACCGATGGGCAGGATCAGGCCGGTCTCTTCGGCCAGGCCGATGAAGCGCGCCGGCGAGACCATGCCCAGTTGCGGATGCAGCCAGCGGATCAGCGCCTCGCTGCCCACCACGCGGCCCGAGGCCAGGTCCACCTTGGGCTGGTAGTGCAGCAGGAATTCGCCGTGATCCAGCGCATTGCGCAGGTCGCCTTCGATGCGCAGGCGTTCCAGCGCCTGCTCGTTCATGGCCGGGGTGTAGAACTGGAAATTGTTGCGGCCGGTCTGCTTGCCGCGATACATGGCGATGTCGGCATGCTTGATCAGCGTCTCGCCATCGGTACCATCGTTGGGATAGCAGGCCACGCCGATGCTGCAGGTCATGAACAGCGTATGGCCGCCCAGCGTCACTGGGGCCGCCACCGCATCCATGATGCGTTGCAGGCTGCGGGTATCGAGCGAGAGTTCGTCCTGCTCCGGCAGGATCATGATGAATTCGTCGCCACCCAGCCGCGCCACCGTATCGGCTTCACGCACGGCGGCGCGCAAGCGACCGGCCACCGTGCGCAGCAGGGTATCGCCAGCCTTGTGGCCGAGGGTGTCGTTGACGAACTTGAAGCGGTCCAGGTCCACGAACACCACCCACAAGGCCTGCTTCTGCCGCTCGGCCGTGCCGATGGCCTGCTCCAGATGATGGCGCAGCATGTGGCGGTTGATCAGGCCGGTGAGCGTGTCACGGCTGGCCTGGAATTCCAGTTCGGCTTCATAACGCTTCATCGAGGTGATGTCGTAGAGCGCCGCCACGAAGTGCGTCACCACGCCGCTCTCGTCGCGCACCGGGGCGATGTAGAAATCGTTCCACAGCTCCGAGCCATCCTTGTGATAGTTGCGCAGTACAACGTTGTGTTCGCGCTGTTCGCGCATGGCGATCCAGACAGTCTCGAAACCTTCAGGATCGCTGTCGCGGCCTTCCAGGAAACGAATGCTCTTGCCCACCGCTTCGCCGCTGCTGTAGCCGGTGATGCGGGCGAAGGCCGGATTGACGTATTCGATGACGTAGTCCGGCTCCTGCGCCGAGAGGATCAGGATGGCATTGGCACTGGCCTCGATGGCCTGATGACGCAGGCGCAGCGCACGCTCGGCCAGGCGGCGCGCCTTGATGTCATCCGACAGCAGGGCGTTGGTGGTGCGCAGCTCGGCGGTCTTGTCTTCCACCAGTTGCTGCACGCGGTGCGAACGCATCGACAGCGCCCGCATGTAGGCCGCGCCCAGCAGCGAAGCGATCACGCCGACCAGGCCGATGAGCAGCGAACCGTAGTGGTCGGAGAAGACCGACCGTGGCGGGATGCTGATCTCCATGTGCCAGGTCTGGCCGGCGATGTCGAAGCTGGTGATGGTGGTGGAGGGATGGCGGAAGAAGCTGCCCGGCTTGATGACCTTGTCCATCCACTGCATGGCGCGGGCCTGGCTGTCGTGGCGGTAGACCAGGTTGGCCGGATCGGCCTGTTGTCCGACGTAGAGGCGCAGTCCGATCTCATGGTCGGACATCAGCCCGGCACCGTCGAGGATCTTCTGCACCAGGCCGTTGAGTTCCAGTACGGCGGTGGTATCGCCGACCAGCAGTGCGCGACGGGCCGCCGTATCGGTCGGCTGTACGCCACCGCGATAGACCGGCTGGATCACCAGCAGGCCGCGCTCATCCGGGCCGGTCTGGGCCAGCCGGATCGGCGGCGTTGAAGAAGGATTTCCGCTGACCACGGCCGCATCGAGCGCGCCCATGATGGCGGGATTGCGCGAGACATCCAGCCCCAGCGCCGCTTCATTGCCGGCCACCGGTTCCACGTAATCGACCACCAGATAGGTCGGTTGCTGCGAGGCGCGCACGGTGCGGTCACCATCGAGCGCAGTGATTTCAAAGCCCGGCTTGGCCCCCTGGCGCAGAGCTTCGAAGACCAGGCGGTCTTCGTCGGCCACGAAACGCTGCACGCTGAAGGCGCGCACATAGGGATAGCGTTCCAGCAGAGGCCGCGTGAAGCTCTCGAACTGTTCGCGCGTGGGATCGCCCACGGTGGCATAGAAATGGTTCACCACCGACTGTACCTGCACCGCCTCTTCCAGACCGCGCTGTATGGTGAAGGCGCGCAGGCCCGCCCGACGCTCGAAGTCGAGCTGGACGGCATCCTCTTCCAGATGGCTGGTCGCGACGAACACCGTCGCAGTGGCACACAAACCCAGCATCAGCGTGAGCGATGCCGACAACGTTGCCCCCAGCTTGTTGATCACACGCTGCATAAACGAATCGTTATATCCCTTAGGAGAGCCCGATCATAATCCGGGACTCCCCTTGTTATCGGTCAAAGCGCATTTATTTTTAACCGGACCAGCCTGCTCGCATGTTTCCACATGGGAACAAACGCATTTGTTCAGCGTGACCGGGCTCAATAAACCGATGGCGACTGGCGCTGCTCGCGTGCTTCGCGCTCAATCGCCTGGGCCTGCATGAAGGCATCGAAGGAACGCTCGATGGTCGCGCGCTCGACATCGCGGGTGATGAAGACGATGCGGCTGCGGCGGTCTTCCGAGGGCCACTCCGGCAGCGTGGCCGTGGGGTGGAAGATGTGCTGCACACCGTGGATGACAGTCGGCTTGTCCTCGCCCTTGAGATTGAGGATGCCCTTGATGCGCAGGATGTTGGGGCCCTTGAAGCCGACCAGCAAACTCAGCCACTCATCGAAGAGCACCGGATCGATGGGTTCGTCGAAGGTAAAGCAGAAGGCGCGGATGTGGTCATCGTGACGATTGACGTCGTGGGCGTGATCGTCATGGTGGTCGCCGTGATGATCGTGGTGTCCGTGCTCGTGGCCATGGCCGTGGTGATGGTGCGCATGATGGGCATGCGCCTCTTTCTCGGCGAAGGCTTCCTCGTTGAGCCAGCGCGCGACGTCAGGCATTTTCTCGCCGGGCTTGAAGAGGCCCGCATCGAGCAGCTCGGCAGCAGCGATCTGCCCGACCTGGGGCTGCAGCTGGCGCGCGCCGGGATTGAGCGTGCGCAGGCGCGCCTGCAGGGCCGACAGCGTATCAGCGTCCACCAGGTCGGTCTTGGTCAGCAGCAGGCGGTCGGCGACGGCGGCCTGCTGGATCGCTTCCGGGTGATGGTCCAGGGTCGACATGCCATTGACGGCATCCACCGTGACGATCACGCCATCGAGACGATAGCGCTCCGAGATGAAGGCATCGGTCATCAGCGTATGCAGGATGGGCGTGGGTGAAGCCAGGCCGGTGGTCTCGATGACGACACGGTCGAACTTGCGCTGGCCGCCTTCGGCGAAGCGCCAGGTGATGTCCTTCAAGGTCTTCTTGAGGTCGCCACGGATGGTGCAGCACAGGCAGCCGCTGCTCATCTCGACGATGGTCTCTTCCTGGCTGTGGGCCACCAGCAGGTGATCCAGGCCGATCTCGCCGAACTCGTTGATGATGACCAGGGTGTTCTTCATCTCGGGCTGGGTGATGAGATGGTTCAGCAGCGTGGTCTTGCCGCTGCCCAGGAAACCGGTCAGCAGGGAAACGGGTATCGGTGCGGTGCCGGCAGGGACGGATGGATTCATGGTGTAAGGACAGGGAGTAAGGACGATGCAGCCGTCATGCTACCTGATGCGTCAGGCGGGCTGCCTCCGCAAGACAAAAAAAAAGACGGACCACGTGGGGTCCGTCCTGGCGGCAAGCCGCGCCCGGCGGGAGCCGGCATCTTTACCTGGTTTTACCGGATGGCGAGAATTCACGATCTGAATGGTCGCCCGCCGTGTATTCACCCGCGTGATGGATGCGCGTTACTCGTTGTCGTGCGCATCCAGCGGCACTTTTTCCGTCTTCTCTTCGGTCTTGGCCAGTCCCGGCAGCAGGTGGCCCAGCTTGCGCGCCTTGGTGCCCAGGTAGCCGATGTTGAAGGGATTGTGGTTGGCGATCAGGGCGATGCGCTCGGCCACGGTAATGCCGCTGTCTTCCAGCGCCTTGACCTTGCGCGGGTTGTTGGTCATCAGACGCAGGCTGGTGATCTTCAGGTGCGCCAGCATGGGCAGCACGATGGTGTAGCGGCGCATGTCGGCGGGGAAGCCCAGGCGTTCGTTGGCTTCGACCGTATCGGCGCCCTGGTCCTGCAGGTGATAGGCGCGGATCTTGTTCAACAGGCCGATGCCGCGGCCTTCCTGGCGCAGGTAGAACAGCACGCCACGGCCTTCCTTGGCGATCTTCTTCAGGGCTGCTTCCAGCTGGGCACCGCAGTCGCAGCGCTGGGAGAACAGGGCATCGCCGGTCAGGCACTCGGAGTGCACGCGGCCCAGGACCGGCTCGCCGTTGCCGACATCGCCCAGGGTCAGGGCCAGGTGTTCCTTGCCGGAAACTTCATCGTAGAAGGCGTGCAGTTCGAAGGTCGCCCAGGGCATGGGCAACTTGCACGAACTGACGAAGACCAGTTTTTCTTCCGGCGCGGCAGCGGCCGGTGCGATCGGTGAGGACATGACAACCTGCTTTCGAATCGAATGCTCAGAACCGCGTATCTTACCTTGGGCCGGGGTTTATTTCAGCGCGCGGGCCGCTCCGGTGAAGGCAATTGTCCAATTCGTGCAGGGAATTTGAACAGGCCGGGCCGGCCGCGTCATAATGCCAGCCAGTCCGGGACACACCGGACACGGTGCCAGCCCCAAGGGCGGCATCCCCTTGAAAGCCGGTCAACGATAACAAAGGGAGACAACCGTGCTGTTCGATTACGTCATCGCCGGTGGCGGCTCGGCGGGAGCCACACTGGCCGCCCGCCTGTCGGAAGATCCACGCGTCACGGTCTGCCTGCTGGAAGCCGGCGGCCAGGGCGACAGCCTGCTGGTGCGCACCCCGGCCGCCGTGGTGGCCATGCTGCCCGGCTACGGCAAGCTCAACAACTGGGCGCTGCAGACCACTCCCCAGGCGGGCCTGAACGGCCGCCGTGGCTACCAGCCGCGCGGCCGCGCCCTGGGCGGCTCCTCGGCCATCAACGCCATGCTCTACATCCGTGGCCAGCGCCAGGACTACGATGGCTGGGCCCAGGCTGGCTGCCCGGGCTGGGACTGGGAGTCGGTCCTGCCCTACTTCAAGCGCTCCGAGAACAATGTGCGCGGGGCCGATGCCTGGCACGGGGCCAGCGGCCCGCTGCAGGTCTCGGAACAGAATCGCCCGCGCCCGATCACGCGTGCCTTCATCGAGGCGGCGCAAGCACGCGGCTATCCGCTGTGCCAGGACTTCAATACCGGAGACAACGAAGGCGTGGGCCTGTACCAGGTCACGCAATTCCACACGTCCGATCATCGCGGCGAGCGCTGCTCGGCGGCGGCCGCCTACCTGCATCCGGTGATGGGCCAGCGGCCCAACCTGACCGTGCTGCGCCAGGTGCGTGCGCAGCGCATCTTGTTTGAGGGCAAGCGCGCGGTGGGGGTGGCCTATCGCCAGCAGCAGCAAGAAGCGCAGGTGCGCGCCACGCGTGAAGTCATCATCGCCGCCGGGGCCTTTGGCTCGCCGCAATTGCTGCAACTGTCGGGGGTGGGCCGGCCCGAGGACATCCTGCCGCACGGCATCGCCCTGCATCACGCCCTGCCCGGCGTGGGCCAGAACCTGCAGGATCACCTCGATTTCACGCAGGGATGGACCACCCGCGACACCGACAACTTTGGCCTGGGCGTGGTCGGCGGCCTGCGCCTGCTGGGCCAGCTGCTGCCCTGGAAGCGCCATGGCGAGGGCCTCATCGCCACGCCCTTTGCGGAAGGCGCGGCCTTCCTCAAGACCCGGCCGGAACTGGAGCGGCCGGATATCCAGCTGCATTTTTGCATCGCCATCGTGGATGACCATGCAAGAAAGCTGCATGCCGGTTATGGCTTCTCCCTGCACATGTGCATGCTGCGCCCGCATTCGCGCGGCCGCGTGGGGCTGCAATCGGCCGATCCCATGGCCGATCCGCTGATCGATGCGGGCTATCTCTCCGACCCGCGCGACCTGGCCACCATGATCGCGGGGGCTCGCATCGCGCGCCAGATCGTCATGACCGAACCGCTGCGCCGTTATTGCCGGCGTGAACTGTTCGGCGGCCGCGAGGGCATGGATGACGCGGCCTGGGAAGCCATGATCCGCCAGCGTGCCGACACCATTTACCATCCCGTGGGCACTTGCCGCATGGGCGAGGATCAGATGGCGGTGGTCGATGCGCAATTGCGCGTGCATGGACTGCAGGGCGTGCGCGTGGTGGATGCGTCGGTCATGCCCACGCTGGTCAGCGGCAACACCAATGCACCCACCATCATGATTGCCGAGAAGGCAGCCGACATGATCCGCGCCAGCCAGGCCCATGCCGAGGCGGCCTGACACTGTTCGATGACACCATGCAAGGATGCATCAATGACTGATACCACCGCTGCAGAATTGCAGCAGCTCTTCACCGCGCAGCAACAGGCGTTTGCTGCCGACAGTGATCCCTCGCACGCAGTGCGGATGGACCGGCTGGCGCGCCTGCAGGCGCTGATGGACGAGCACGAAGCGGCCCTCATCGCGGCCATCGATGCCGACTTCGGGGGCCGCTCGCACCATGAAACGCGCATGGCCGAACTGTTCGTGCTGCGCGCCGGCATCCGCCATGCGCAATCGCACCTGAAACGCTGGATGCGTCCGCAGCGGGTGGCCACCGCCCTGCACTTCCTGCCCGGCAGCAATCGCCTGCTGGCGCAGCCGCTGGGCGTGGTGGGCATCATCTCGCCGTGGAATTACCCGCTGCAACTGGCGCTGGGCCCGGCGGTGGCGGCACTGGCGGCGGGCAACCGGGTGCTGCTCAAACCATCGGAACTGACGCCCCGGCTCTCGGCCCTATTGGCCGAACTGGTCGCGCGTTACTACGCCCCGGAGGAAATGGCCGTGGTCACCGGGGACGCCGGCATCGGACAGGCTTTTGCATCGCTGCCGTTCGATCATCTGTTCTTTACCGGATCGACCCAGGTCGGACGGCAGATCGCGCAACTGGCGGCGGCCAATCTCACACCCGTCACGCTGGAGCTGGGCGGCAAGTCGCCTGCCATTCTCGATGCCTCGTGCCGCATGACGAGCAGCCTGCAACGCATTGCCTTCGGCAAGTTGCTCAACGCCGGGCAGACCTGCGTGGCACCGGACTATCTGCTGGTGCCGCGTGGACAGGCGGCCGGGGTGGCGCAACAACTGGCCGAAGCGATGGTCCGTCTTTATCCGCGCCTGCATGACAACCCCGACTACACCGCCATCATCAGCCCGCGCCATCGGGCGCGATTGCAGGCGATGGTGGAAGAAGCGCGTGCGGCGGGTGCGCAGGTGATCGAGGTGAACCCGGCGGGAGAACAGCTGGGCCAGAGCCGCAAGCTGGCACCCACGCTGATCCTGGGGGCGACTGCGTCGATGCGGGTGATGCAGGAAGAGATCTTCGGGCCGGTGCTGCCCATCCTCGAATACGAAACGCCCGAGCAAGCCATCGCCCATGTGCAGCAAGGTCCGCGCCCGCTGGCGCTGTACTGGTTCGGCGAGGATGCGGCACGGCGCGAACAGGTGCTGCGGCAGACCCATGCGGGCGGCGTGACCATCAATGATTGCCTGTGGCACCTGGTGCAGGAGGAGCAGCCCTTTGGCGGCGTCGGCGAAAGCGGCATGGGCGCCTATCACGGACGCTGGGGCTTCGATACCTTCAGCAAGCGCAAGCCGGTGTTCCGGCAGGCGCGTTGGAACGGCGGGACGCTGTTGCATCCGCCTTACGGAAAAAAATTTGAATGGGTGATGGGGTTGATCAGGCGATTGAGCTGATGCCGCTCATCCTGGCGCAGGCAGCAGGTCCAGGTACAAGCGCAGCGAACGCTGCACGCTCTCGGCCACGAGGGTGGTGATGGCCGCATGGTCGCCGCTGACGCAGGCCTCATCGAGAGCGTCGTAATACGCCAGCCGATCTTCCTTGCGGATGACCGCTGGGGGATATAGCCGGATTTCATCAGTTCCAGGTTCAACAGCAGGCGGCCGGTGCGGCCATTGCCATCGATGAAGGGATGGATCTTCACGAAGCGCGTATGCAATTGCGCCGCACGTTCGACCGCATGCAGGCTGCCGGCCTGTTGATACCACGCCAGCAAGGCGCGCATTTCATCGTTGAGATGCAGGAAATCCGGCGGGGTGGTGCTGGCACCGGCGATCACCACGTTCTCGCGTCGATAGCGGCCGGCTTCATCGGCATCGATCCCCTTGAGTACCAGACTGTGGATGTCCTTGATGTGCGCTTCGCTCAGGGGCTCGTGGCCGGCCACGACCTGCTCGACGAAGAGGATGGCATCACGGTGATTGATGGCCTCGAAGTGCTCGCGCAGCGACTTGCCGCCGACGGTGATGCCTTCCAGCACTACCTTGGTTTCGCGCAGGGTCAGTGTGTTGCCCTCGATCGCATTGGAGTGATACGTCCACTCCAGTACCAGCTTGTCGCGCAGCGAGGCGACCGTGTGTTGCGGCAGCGGGCGTGCCGCATCCAGCCTGGCCTTGTCGGCATCGATCGCCTGGTGCCAGAGAGGGTGCAGCATCGCTTGCGGGGGGATGGAAGCGGAAAGCAGCGGGTCAAACCAACCCGTGCGCCTGCTGATCCGCATGGTAGCTCGATCGCACCATCGCGCCCACGGCGGCATGCACGAAGCCCATCTTGTAGGCCTCTTCCTCGTACATCTTGAAGGTGTCGGGGTGCACGTAGCGGCGCACCGGCAGGTGGTCGCCGCTGGGCATCAGGTACTGGCCGATGGTGAGCATGTCGACGTTGTGCGCGCGCATGTCGCGCATGACCTGCAGCACTTCCTCGTCGGTTTCGCCCAGGCCCACCATGATGCCGGACTTGGTCGGCACTTCCGGATGCAGATCCTTGAAACGCTTCAACAGGCTCAGCGAATATTCGTAATCCGAACCCGGACGCGCTTCCTTGTAGAGGCGTGGTGCGGTTTCGAGGTTGTGGTTCATGACGTCCGGCGGGGCCATCTTGAGGATTTCCAGCGCACGGTCCATGCGGCCACGGAAGTCCGGGGTCAGGATCTCGATGCGGGTCTCGGGCGACAATTCACGCACGCGCTGGATGCAGGCTGCGAAGTGTGCTGCGCCGCCATCGCGCAGGTCGTCGCGGTCCACACTGGTGATCACGACGTAGGACAGGCGCAGCTGGGCGATGGTCTTGGCCAGGTTTTCCGGCTCGTTGGGGTCCAGCGGATCGGGGCGGCCGTGGCCGACGTCGCAGAAGGGGCAGCGGCGGGTGCACTTGTCGCCCATGATCATGAAGGTCGCGGTGCCCTTGCCGAAGCATTCGCCGATGTTGGGGCAGGAGGCTTCCTCACAGACCGTCACCAGGTTGTTGGCGCGCAGGATGTCCTTGATCTCGTAGAAGCGGGTGGTGGGCGAACCGGCCTTGACGCGAATCCAGTCCGGCTTCTTCAGCTTTTCGGCGGCCACCACCTTGATCGGGATCCAGGCGGTCTTGCCGGCGCCCTTCTGCTTGTCCAGCGGATTGGCGCGCGCCGAGCCGGTGGCATTGGAGGAAGAATCTGCTGCGGGAGTGATTTCGGTAGTCATGTCGGTCGTTCCGGCCCCGGGCGCACGCGGCGCGTGGGGCTCAAGCCATGCCCGCGAAGCGGGCGATCAGTTGGTCGGCAAGCAAGTCCTGGACAGCGTCCAGCCGGGCATCGGCAGCCCCGAGGGTCTGCATGTCCACGGTGGCCAGGCCTTCGTAGCCGCAGGGGTTGATCCAGGAAAACGGTGCCAGGTCCATCGCCACGTTGAGCGAAACACCATGGTAGGTGCAGCCGTTGCCCCGTATCTTCAAGCCCAGCGCGGCCACCTTGGCGCCCTGCCAGGGGCCGTCGGCGGCGTAGATGCCGGGCGCCCCCTCCTTGCGTACACCGGCCAGATTATACGCCGCCAGCGTGGCGATCACCGCCTCTTCGATGTTGTGCACGAATTCGCGGGCGAACAGGCGCGCCCCGCTGCGGTTGCGGCGCAGGTCCATCAACAGGTAGATCACCACCTGGCCAGGGCCGTGGTAGGTGACCTCGCCGCCGCGGTCGGTCTGGACAATCGGGATGTCGTGCGGATTCAACACATGGGCGCGGTCGGCACCCAAGCCCAGCGTGTAGACAGGGGGATGCTCGACGATCCAGAGCTGGTCGGGGGTATCGGCGGTGCGCGCATCGGTGTAGGCGCGCATGGCGGCGAAGCTGGCCTCGTAGGGCTCGACGCCGCGCCGGACGATCTCGGGCCGGCGGGCGCCAGCCACGGGCGTGCTGGCGGTGGGCAGTGCGGTTTGCATGCCCGCCAGTGTAGCGAAATTCCTCTTTGCCCGTATCAGAACCAGCGGATCAGGCCGTGCGGCAAGAGCTTGGCAATACGGATCGGATCGTCACCACACCCCTTGGGAGGCAAGGGCGTGACCGTGAATTCGGCCGCACCGTTGACCGCTTCGAAGATGGCGTCGCCGCGCCCGTGGTAGTCGAAGCAGCGGCCGGGCTGGAGCCAGATGTCGTCGCGGCAGCCGGCAATGGTCAGCCACACCAGTCCGGAGGTCACGCGGATGCGCACGCCGCCCTGCAGGCGACGGGTCTGTACCTGGCCTTGCTGCAACTGGCCGGGAAGGCTGGGATCTGTGAATGAAATTGTCATGGCGCTGGCTCCTGTGCTCGACTGTCTGAATCGCCAGGCAAGCCGCGTCCCTGCCGCGATGCCCGGGAGGGTGCGGCTGCAAGGGGGAAGATGCCTGGAATGATGCGTGATGAGTCATCATTGTAGGAAAGGCCGCAAGCGCAGCAAAACGATATATATTGCTCCTCCTTGCTAATTTAATTCACAAGGAGCCGTCATGGCCGATTTGCGCAAGCTCCCCAACCTGGCCGCCCTGCGCGCCTTTGATGCGGCCGCCCGTCATGGCTGTTTCTCGCGTGCGGCTGAAGAAGTGCACGTCACGCCGGGGGCGATCAGCCACCAGGTGCGCGCGCTGGAGGAAGACCTGGGCCTGCAGCTGTTCCATCGCCATGGCAAGCGCATCAGCATCACCGAAACCGGCGAACGCTTCGCCGCCACCATCCGCAAGGCCCTGGGCGAGATCGCGCAAGCGGCCGACCACCTGCGCAGCCTGACGCGCCAGCAGCGGCTGGTGATCTCGGCCACGCCCTCCTTCGCTTCACGCTGGCTGGCACCGCGCCTGTGGAAGTTCATCGATGCCCATCCGGAAATCGAGGTAGTGCTGCAATCGGGCAGCCATTTGGCCGACCTGCGGCTGGACGGGGTGGACATCGGCATCCGCTTTGGCCGGGGCCAGTACGCGGGCGTGGTCACCGAGAAACTGAGCGAGGACTACTACTACCCGGTGGCCGCGCCCGGCTATCGCGGCAAGCAGAACAAGAAGCTGGTGCGTCCCGCCGACCTGGTGCATTGCACGCTGCTGCGCATGGACACGCGCGAATCCTGGCAACCGTGGCTGACCCTGGCCGGGCTGGACCTGCCCGAGCCGCGCGGCACGCTGGTGGTGGAGGATTCTTCGCTGACGCTGCGCCATGCGGTGGAGGGCAAGGGGGTGGCGCTGTCGCGCCATACGATTGCCTGGCAGGAGATCGCCAGCGGCACGCTGGTGCGGCTGTTCGACGTGGCGCAACTGTGCGAGGAGGCGCACTACCTGGTGCACCTGCCGGAAGGGCTGGAGAAGCCGGGCGTGGCGGCCTTCAGGAAATGGATCGTGGAAGAGATGCGGCAATTCCAGGCGCAGTCGGAATGGCCGGGCAAGGTGCAGAAAACGTCAACCCGCAAGAAGTGATGCGGGCATGAAAAAACCGGCGCGCCTTGCGGGCTGCGCCGGTTTTCACGAGGAGACTGTTGACCTCAGAGCACGAACTTGACCATCTCGTGCGTGGAGAGCGCGCGGTAGATGTTGTCGAGCTGGGTGCGGCTGGTGGCGCGCACGGTCAGGGTCAGCGACAGGTACTTGCCCTGGGTGGAGGGACGCATCTCGACCTTGCCCGCGTGAAACTCGGGGTCGTGCTCGATGACCATGGCGACGATGGTCTCGGCGAAGGCGTCATGGGTGATCCCGAC
>NZ_DBIC01000393.1:0-24586 GCF_002296545.1 Herbaspirillum sp. UBA812
AGCCCCCAACACGGTAAGAACAGATGCTCCTCAATCCCATCAACGCCCCGGCCGCCCTGCGCCGCCTGTCCCGCCATCAATTGAAGCCGCTGGCCGAAGAGCTGCGCGGTTTCCTGCTGGACTCGGTCTCCAAGACCGGCGGCCACCTGTCCTCCAACCTGGGCACGGTGGAGCTGACCATCGCGCTGCATTACGTCTTCAATACGCCGCAGGACCGCATCGTCTGGGATGTGGGCCATCAGACCTATCCGCACAAGATCCTCACCGGCCGCCGCGAGCGCATGGCCTCGCTGCGCCAGCAGGAGGGCATCTCGGGCTTCCCGCGCCGCATCGAAAGTGAATACGACACCTTCGGCACCGCCCACTCCTCGACCTCGATCTCGGCTGCGCTCGGCATGGCACTGGCCGCCAAGACCCAGGGCTCGGACCGCCATGCCATCGCCGTCATCGGCGACGGCGCGATGACCGCCGGCATGGCCTTCGAAGCGCTCAACAATGCGGGCGTGCATGAGGACATCAACCTGCTGGTGATCCTCAACGACAACGACATGTCGATCTCGCCGCCGGTGGGAGCGCTCAATCGCTACCTGGCGCGCCTGATGTCGGGCAAGTTCTACGCCAAGGCGCGTGACGTGGGCAAGTCGGTACTGCCCGGCCCGGTGCTGGAACTGGCCAAGCGCCTGGAAGAACATGCCAAGGGCATGGTGGTCCCGGCCACCATGTTCGAGGAATTCGGCTTCAACTACATCGGCCCCATCGATGGCCATGACCTCGACTCGCTGGTCCCCACGCTGCAGAACCTGAAGCACCTGAAGGGACCGCAATTCCTGCACGTGGTCACCAAGAAGGGACAAGGCTACAAGCTGGCCGAGGCTGATCCGGTGCTCTATCACGGCCCCGGCAAATTCAACCCCAGCGAAGGCATCAAGCCCAGCGCGGGCGGCAAGCTGACCTATACCCAGGTTTTCGGTGACTGGCTGTGCGACATGGCCGCCGCCGACGAGAAGCTGGTCGGCATCACCCCGGCCATGCGCGAAGGCTCGGGCATGGTGGGCTTTGAAAAGAAATTCCCGAATCGCTACTACGACGTCGGCATCGCCGAACAGCACGCCGTCACCTTTGCCGCCGGCATGGCCTGCGAGGGCATGAAGCCGGTGGTGGCGATCTACTCGACCTTCCTGCAGCGCGCCTACGACCAGCTGATCCACGACGTGGCCCTGCAGAACCTGGACGTGACCTTCGCCCTGGACCGCGCCGGTCTGGTCGGTGCCGATGGCGCGACCCACGCCGGCAATTACGACCTGGCGTTCCTGCGCTGTATCCCGAACATGGTGGTGATGGCGGCCTCCGATGAGGATGAGTGCCGCAAGATGCTCTCGACCGCTTATCAGTACCCCGGCCCGGCCTCGGTGCGCTATCCGCGCGGTGCCGGCATCGGTGCAGCGGTCGAGAAGACGCTGGAGACCCTGCCGCTGGGCAAGGGCGAGATCCGCCGCCAGGGCAAGGATGTCGCGATCCTGACCTTCGGCAGCCTGCTGGCACCGGCGCTCGGCGCGGGCGACAAGCTCAACGCCACGGTGGCCAACATGCGCTTCATCAAGCCGCTGGACGTGGAACTGGTCAAGCAGCTGGCCGCCTCGCACGATGCGCTGGTGACGGTGGAAGAGGGCTGCATCATGGGCGGCGCCGGTGCTGCCGTCTCCGAGGCATTGGCCGCCGCCGGCATCAACAAGCCGGTGCTGCACCTGGGCTTGCCGGACCGCTTCATCGATCATGGCGACGCTGTGCAACTGCTGGCGCAGTGCGGACTGGATGCCGATGGCATCGCCCAGTCCATCGTGCAGCGCTTCGGCAAGGACCAGCCCCGTCTGGTCGTCAACAACGGCTAAGCGCCGTCTTCCCGCACCACGCATCGTCCCGGCGGCCCACGCTGGCCGGGAGATGCGGCACGTTTTCTCATCCGTTGAACATCCTGTGGCCACGCCGGTCCAAGACCTCATCAATTAAAATAATTTCCTTTTGGAAATAATTTATGGGGTGGCCGGCGGCTTCGCGTGGGCGCTCCTGAAATCTTCCTGCAAGAATTCAAACGAGGAGAGACCCATGAGATGGGTGACGGCGATAGTCGGTGGTATGACGGGCTTTGTGCTGGCCTTGGCCAGTGATTGGTCGATCGGTTCTACGGTGGCCATCATGGCCGGGCTGGGCTTCTGGCTCGGCAATGTGCTGTTTGCGGGTAGCCAGCAGGAGGAGCCATCCGCCGCATTCACCGGTACGGCACCTTCCGCGTCGCTGGCCGCCCGCGTGAAGCACCTGGAAGACCGGGTCGCGATGCTCAGTGAAGAAGTGGAGCGGCTGCGACAGGAATCGCCGCATTACCTTGCGCCCCCTGAGCCGCCTGTCGAGGTGGAGCTCCCTGCAGAAGTACGCTCCCACGATCAAGTCCGCATCCCCGTTACCGCCGCCTTGCCGCCAGCGCCCGTCCCGCTCGCCTCGGCTGAGGCAGAACCACAGACCTCGCACGAACAACAAGCCGCTCCGCTGGCGACTGGCGCTGCAGGGAGCGAGCCTGAATTGCCGCCATCCCTCCCTGCCAAGCCCGCTGCGCCCGCGACACCGGACCTGCTGGAGCGCGCCTTCAATGCCGCGCGAGACTGGCTGCTGGGCGGCAACACGGTGGTGCGGGTGGGGATCATCGTGCTGTTCTTCGGCGTAGCCTTCCTGCTCAAGTACGCCGCCAGCAACAGCCTGCTGCCGATCGAATTCCGCCTGGCAGGTACTGCCCTCGGTGCTGCCGTCCTGCTGGGAGCCGGCTGGCACCTGCGCGAGCGCCGCACCGTGTACGGACTGGTGCTGCAAGGCGGCGGGGTAGGGGTGCTGTATCTGACGGTGTTTGCTGCCGTCAAACTGTATGCGCTGATTCCTTCGGGCATGGCCCTGCCGCTGATGGTGGTGATCTGCGCCCTGAGCGCTTTCCTGGCGATCCGGCAGGATGCGGCGGTGCTGGCCTTCATGGGCAGTGCGGGCGGTTTCCTGGCCCCGGTGCTGGTCAGCAGCGGCGGTGGCAGCCATGTCGCGCTCTTCAGCTATTACGCCTTGCTCAATGCCGGCATCTTTGCCATCGCCTGGTTCAAGGCCTGGCGCGCGCTCAACCTGCTGGGATTTTCCTTCACCTTCGTGATCGGTTCGATCTGGGGCGCGACCGCCTACGCACCGGAACACTTCGCCAGTACCGAAGCCTTCCTGGTGCTGTTCTTCCTCATGTACGTCGGCATCTCGCTCCTGTATGCCTTGCGGCGCGAGTGCGAGGTGCGGCACTACGTGGATGGCTCGCTGGTATTCGGCACGCCCATTGCGGCCACCGCGCTGCAGGCGGCCCTGGTCAAGTCCATGCCCTTCGGCCTGGCGTGGAGTGCGGTTGCCTTGTCAGCCTTCTATCTGCTGGCCGCAGCCGGACTGGTGCGCTGGCGGCAGCGGCTGGGTTTGCTGTTCGATGCCATGCTGGTCTTGGGCGTGATCTTCGCGACGCTGGCCATCCCCTTCGCCTGCTCCGGCCAGACCACGGGGGCCGCCTGGGCGATCGAGGGCGCGGCCCTGGTGTGGATGGCAGTGCGCCAGCGTCGGCTGCTGGCACTGCTGTCCGGCTTGCTGATGCAGCTTGTGGCGGCGCTGGCGTTCCTGGCGTCTTGGGGCGAGCCGCCTGGTGCGGTGCTGATGCCCGTCGTCCATACCGGCTTCCTGGCCATGCTGATGATTGCGCTGGCGGGCCTGTTCATCGGCTGGTGGCTGCAGGTGCGCAGCGATGCTGGCCGCTGGCATGCATCGCTGCCCGAAGTGGGCATGGCCGCTGCGGTGTGGGGCCTGTGCTGGTGGGCCGCTGCCGGCCTGCGCGAAATTCAGGCGTACGCTGCCGAGCTGGCACCGGAGGCGCTGGTCCCGTTCATCCTGACTGCGCTGGTGCTGTGGGCCATCCTCACCGCCTGGCTGGCCCACGCCGCGCGCCGCCTGCTGGCCTGGCCGCTGGCCCGGCGCGTCGAGCAGGCCTTGGCACCGGTGCTGGGTCTGCTGACCCTGGGCTTGTTCATGACGCAAGCTGCGCCGCTGACCGGCTGGGGCTGGCTGGCCTGGCCGCTGGCACTGGTCTCGACCTATGCCATCCTGTGGCACCTGGAAGGCGAGCACGAACGCGGCCAGACCTCCCCCTGGCCACCCTATGCCCTGCAGCACCTCTTGAGTTTCTGGATGCTGTGCGCCTTGCTGGCCTTCGAGGGCTACTTGCGCTTGCGTGAGTTCGTCCCCGAAGGCGCGTGGAGCTGGAGCGCCTGGGCCTGTGGAGTGGGACTGTGCCTGCTGGCGGTCTCGACCCTGGGCACTCGTCTGCGCTGGCCGGTGGCCGCGCACGCCTGGTCCTATCAGGTCTGGGGCGCGGCACCGCTGGCGCTGTTGCTGTGGGTGTGGAGCATCGGCAGTGCCCTGAGCGACGGCGATGCCTCGCCGCTGTTCTGGCTACCCCTGTTGAACCCCCTGGATGTGGCGCAATTATTGGGCTTTTTGGCCGTGGCCGCATGGATAGGGCGTTTGCGCCAGCTGGAGGTGAGCCAGCCGCCGCTGGAAGTGAATTATCTGGCGTTCGCTACGGTCTTCTTGTGGTTCAACGCACTGCTGTTGCGGACCTTGCATCACTATTTCGGCGTGGAATATGAAGTAGCTGCCGTGCTGGCCTCGTTCCGCTGGCAACAGGTCTTCATGCTGGGCTGGGGTGTCTTTGCCTTTGCCGCGCTGTGGCTGGTCCGCAGCGAACGCCTGCAGAAGCTGTGCGTGCTGGCCTCGCTGCCGCTGATGCTGGTGCTGTGGCTGTGGACGATCAACGTCAACTTTACCGAGGCCGGTGGCGACTGGATGCGGCTGCCCTTGCTCAATCCGCTGGATGCGGTCCTGCTGGCAATCTATGCACTGATGGCTTTCTGGCTCGCGCGCTTGGCCAGCCTGACCAGCTTGCTTGCGCCGTATCGCACGGCGCTGATGAGCGCGGTGGGCGCGACGGCCTTCCTCTGGCTCAACGCCATGCTGCTGCGCACCCTGCATCACTGGACCGGTCTGCCTTACACGCTGGCTGACATCTCGCACTCGACGCTGGCCCAGGCGGCGCTGACGGTGTTCTGGGCCTTGTGTGCTCTCACCACGCAGGTCATTGCCACGCGTCGCGGCCTGCGCATGCTGTGGTTCGTCGGCGGCGCGTTATTGGGAGTGACCGTGATCAAGCTGTTCCTGTTCGACCTGTCGCGCATCCAGGGCCTGGAGCGCATCGTCGCGTTCATCGGGGTCGGTGTGCTGCTGTTGCTGGTGGGGTATTTCTCGCCCTTGCCGCCCAAGCGCGCTGCCGCCGAGGAGGTCACGCCATGAAATCGATGCTGATGAGTTTGTGCGCGGGCTTGCTGGCGTTCAGCGCCCACGCCAGGGAAGCCGCGCCGGTGGCGGCTGTGCAATGGTACGAAGTGAATCTCAGCGGCAGCGGCCCGTATTACCGCATGCGCTTGCCGTCCGAGATCTACGCGGCCAGTCAGCGCAGCGATCTGGGCGATGTGCGCATCGTCAACGGTGCCGGAGAGCGGGTGCCGTTCTCACTGGAGGCGGCCACCGTTCCCGCTCCGGTCAAACGCGTGGTGCCGGCACCGGTGACCTGGTTTGCCGTGCCCTCCGCCAACCGAGCCGGCGGCCAGCCTCGCCTGGGTGTCTCGATTGCGCCCGACGGCAGCTTGCGTGCGGAGGTCGGCGCACCGGCCGCGCCGCGCGGGGCTGACGAGTCGGTGCTGGTCGATCTGGGGCGGGAAGCGTCGGTGAGCGGCTTGCGTATCCATTTGGGCGGGACGCAATATCAGGGCCGTGTCCAGGTCGAGAGCAGTGCCGATCTGACGCAATGGCACAGCGTGGCGGAGGCCGACTTGCTGAAGGCGTCCTCGAATGGCAAGCAGTTGCGCCAGGAGCGGGTGCCGCTGGACGGATTGCGGCAGCGCTACCTGCGGCTGAGTTGGCCGGATGGCGTGCCCGAGATCACGGCGATCGACGCCGAGACCGTTGTGGTGGAAGCGGTCCCCGGGAACGATGCGCCTGCTCTGCGCTGGCAGGCTGCCGCGCAGGTACGCACCGGCAGTCTGGCGGGCGAATATCTGTTCGAGAGCGGCGGAGTCTATCCGGCCGAAAGCGTGCGCATCGATCTGCCGCAGCCCAATACCATCGCCAAGGTCAGCCTGCAAAGCCGCAGCGAGGCCCAGGCATCCTGGCGGGAAGTCGCTACGGGCAGCGTATTCCGTCTGCAAGGCAAGTCAGGTGAGGAGCGCTCCGCACCGTTGCAATTCCAGGTCACGCCCGAGCGCAACTGGCGGATCCTGGTGGACACGCGCAATGGCGGTCTGGGCAGCGGCTTGCCGCAAGTGAGCCTGGGCTGGCGGCCGGCGCAGCTGACTTTCGTGGCACGGGGATCTCCGCCCTTCAGGATGGGCGCGGGCGATGCGGCGCTGGCACCGGTGGCGCAGCCGACAGCGGAATTGCTGATGGGGGCAACCCCCGAGATGGGCAACGCCACGCTGGGAGCACGGCTGCCGATGGCACAGGAAAGCGCGGCGGCCGCTTCGGCCAGTACCCGCAACATCGTGCTGTGGGTGGGTTTGATCATTGCCGTGGCGGCTTTGGGTGCCATCGCCTGGCGTCTGGCGCGCAGCAAGCCGGTGGACGGCTCACGCTAGCTGTCGCAGGCAGAAGGCGGTGTTGCTGCAGCGCTGCCTTCACTGCCCGCAGTGAGAACGCAATCAGCGTTCCCGCCCCTTCTCCCACAGCACATCCTGTCCACCCGCCTCCCGGTTGAGCACGCGCGCCAGCACGAAGCACAGGTCGGAGAGACGATTCAGATACTGCCGCGCCGGTGCATTCACACCGGCCTCGGATTTTTCCAGCATGACCACGCTGCGCTCGGCGCGACGGCACACGGTGCGGCATACGTGCGCCAGCGCGGCCGTGCGCGAGCCGCCGGGCAGGATGAATTCCTTCAGCGGGGGCAGGGTGGCGTTGTACTTTTCCAGCAGGGCGTCCAGCCGCGCCAGGTGCGCATCAGCCAGCACCGTATAGCCCGGGATGCACAGCTCGCCGCCGAGGTCGAAGAGGTCATGCTGGATCGACACCAGTTCCTCCCGCAGCGCAGCCGGCAGCGTCTCGCACAACAGCAGGCCCAGCTGCGAATTGAGCTCATCCACATCGCCCAGCGCCTGGATGCGCAGGTTGTCCTTGCCCACGCGGCTGCCATCGCCCAGTCCGGTACTGCCATCATCGCCGGTGCGGGTGGCGATCTTCGAAAGTCGGTTGCCCATCATTGCTCCTTGTTGATCCGCCGGGGAGCTTAAGCGCTTGCCTCGGCCAAGGCAAGCGCTTCCCGCGCGCTGCGAGCCGCTGCGCGCCTGCTGGAAAAATGGCGTAAACAATTCACTTGATTTGTCCGATCGGGCAGCATGGAGGGGGACATTTGCGCAAACTAAAGTCGGCAAGAGAGTAAAATTCATCGATTGGATCAGTGGTCAGTCCACTGGAGCGGCAAGGGATGCCGCTTCACCGGCCCTGCTTCTTCCCCGCACAAGACCATAAGAACACCGAGACACCAGACCCCTGAGAGACATTGCATGAACCACCTAGTTGACGCCCGGAAACTGAAACGCCCCGTGCCCCAGGCCCTGCTCGACGAGCTCAAGGCCCTCTTCGGCGAGCGCTGTTCCACCACCCTGGCCATGCGCGAGCACCACGGCCGCGACGAATCCTCCTACGATCCCATGCTGCCCGACGCCGTGGTCTTCGCCCACAGCACCGAGGAAGTCGCCGCCTTCGTCAAGCTCTGCAGCCAGTACGACACCCCCATCATCCCCTACGGCGCCGGCACCTCGCTGGAAGGCCACGTGCTGGCCCTGCAGGGCGGCGTCACGGTGGACCTGTCGCAGATGAACCAGGTCCTGGCCGTCAACGCCGAAGACCTGACCGCCACCGTCCAGGCCGGCGTCACCCGCAAGCAGCTGAACCAGGAGATCAAGGACACGGGCCTGTTCTTCCCCATCGATCCGGGCGCCGATGCCTCGCTGGGCGGCATGGCCTCGACCCGTGCGTCGGGCACCAATGCCGTGCGCTACGGCACGATGAAGGAAAACACGCTGACCCTGACCGTGGTCACGGCGCAAGGCGAGATCATCAAGACCGGCACCCGTGCCAAGAAATCCTCGGCCGGCTACGACCTGACCCGCGTCTACGTGGGCAGCGAAGGCACCTTGGGCATCATCACCGAAGTGACCGTGCGCCTGTATCCGCAGCCGGAAGCCATTTCGGCCGCGATCTGCTCCTTCCCCAGCGTGGCCGATGCGGTCAACACCGTCATCCAGACCATCCAGATGGGCGTGCCGCTGGCGCGTGTGGAACTGCTCGATGAAAACGGCGTGCGCGCCATCAATGCCCACGACAAGTTGAACCTGCCGGTCAATCCACTGCTGCTGTTCGAATTCCATGGCAGCGAGAACGGCGTCAAGGAACAAGCCGAACTGGTGCAGGACATCGCCAAGGAATTCCATGCGCTCGGTTTCGAATGGGCCACCCGCCCCGAAGACCGCACCCGCCTCTGGACCGCCCGTCACAACGCCTACTTCGCGCTGCTGCAATTGCGCCCCGGTGCCCGTGCGATTTCCACCGACTGCTGCGTGCCGATCTCGCGCCTGGCCGAATGCGTGCTGGCCACCAAGGCCGATTGCGAAGAGCAGGGGCTCATTCACGCCATCATCGGCCACGTCGGTGATGGCAACTTCCACGTGCAGATGATGGTGGACCCCAACGACCCGGCCGACATCGCCCGCGCCGAAGGCGTCAACGCCCGCATGGTGGCGCGGGCCCTCGGCATGGATGGCACCTGCACCGGTGAACATGGCGTGGGCCTGCACAAGATGGATTTCCTGATCCAGGAACACGGTGATGGTGCCATTGCCGTCATGCGTGCCATCAAGCATGCGCTTGATCCGAAGAACATCATGAACCCCGGCAAGATCCTGCGCTGGGAGCAGTGAGGTCGATGCATCACGCAGGCCAGGGGAGAAAAACTTAGTTTTGCGCGCCTGGCCTTTTAGTTTTTCGGCAACGGAATGTTAGTTTTCATCAGTTTTGCTTGAACCGCAGCAGGAATCCACCATTCATGGCCACCCGCCTTCCCCCCGTTCACGCCCTGTCCGCCTTCGAAGCGGCAGCCCGTCACAACTCGTTTGCGATTGCCGCCGAGGAACTGTGCATCACCCCCTCGGCGCTGTCGCACCGGATCCGCCTGCTGGAAGATTTTGTGGGCGAGCGCCTGTTCTATCGCGATGGCCGTTCCATCGGCCTGTCCGAATTCGGCCGCCGCTATCTCGATGTGGTGCGCAGCGCCTTGCGCACGCTGACCGATTTCCCGATGCCCCACCGCAATGCGGCCGTGCAGCCCAAGATCAAGGTGATGCTGCCGCCGACCTTCGCGCGCCACCTGCTCATGCCGCGCATCGCCGACTTCACCCAGCGCCATCCTGAGATCGTGGTCGAGCTGTACCTCTCGGTACCGCTGTATGACCTGTCGCTCTCGGAGAGCGATGTCGAGATCCGCTTCGGTGCCGGCAACTATCCCAACATCATCACCGAGAAGCTGTTCGAGGAACCGGCCTTCGCCGTGGCCAGCCCCGGCTACCTGAAGACCCTGCCGCCGATGAAGTCGCCCACCGACCTGCAACATGCGACCCTGCTGCGCTCGGCGCTGGAACCCTGGCAGCCCTGGTTCGAGGCCGCAGGCCTGAAGGACTGGGTGGAACCCTCGTCCGGCCTGCGCGTGGACGACCTGGGCCTGCTGCTGGAAGCGGTGCGCCACGGCTACGGCATTGGCCTGACGCGCCAGCACTTTGCCGAAGAACTGCTGGCCCGGGGCGAGATCGTCGAATTGTTCGACGTGCGCCTGCGCACCCCGCCGCATGCGTATTACGTGGTCTACGAGCGCGCCGTGCGCGAGCGGCCAGAGGTCGATACCTTCATCAGCTGGATGCAGAACGCCTTCCGCAACATCTGACCCGGCTTTGTATCGCCCATCCCGTCCGGCCGCCCTGAAAATAATTCACGGCGGCCGGAAATTCTTTTCAGTGGGCCGCCAGGCAACACGGCACCGTGCAGGGCGGCAAAATTCGTTACACTTGTCGGACTGAAAAAGCCCGCCCCATGCGGGCTGACAACAAACGAGACAGCGTGAGCCGCAGCATCGGATGCAAGAAGAGGGACATCCAGCGCCGCACGCCTGCCTAGCTTACCGCCGAGGTCCAGCATGAATGCTCCCGCCCAACCGTCCTTCGCGCCGGCCCGCCAGCGCGAAGTCGTCGATGCCCTGCGCCGGGTCGTCCCCGCGCACTGCGTGCTGTTCGACGAGGAAGACACCCGCCCCTACGAATGCGACGGCCTGGCCGCCTACCGCCAGCTGCCCATGGTGGTGGTGCTGCCCGAGAACGAGGCGCAGGTCATCGCCATCATGAAGGCCTGCCACGCGCTGCAGGTGCAGATCGTGCCGCGCGGTGCCGGCACCGGTCTGTCGGGCGGGGCCATGCCCATTGCCGATGGCGTGGTGGTCTCCACCGCCAAGTTCAACCAGATCCTCAAGATGGACAAGTACTCGCGCACCGCCGTGGTCCAGCCTGGCGTGCGCAACCTGGCCATCTCCGAAGCAGCGGCCCCGCACGGCCTGTATTACGCGCCGGACCCGTCCTCGCAGATCGCCTGTTCCATCGGCGGCAACGTGGCCGAGAATTCCGGCGGCGTGCATTGCCTGAAATACGGCCTGACGGTGCACAACGTGCTGCGCGTGCGCATGGTCACCATTGAAGGCGAGGTGGTGGAACTGGGCAGCGGTGCATTGGATGCGCCGGGCCTGGACCTGCTGGCCGTCTTCATCGGTTCCGAAGGCATGCTGGGCGTGGTCACCGAAGTGACCGTCAAGCTGGTGCCCAAGCCGCAGGCCGCGCGCGTGATCATGGCCTCCTTCGACGATGTGGTCAAAGGCGGCAATGCAGTGGCCAACGTGATCGCCGCCGGCATCATCCCGGCCGGGCTGGAGATGATGGACAAGACCAGCTCGCGCATGGTCGAGCCCTTCGTCAAAGCCGGCTATGACATCGATGCCGAAGCCATCCTGCTGTGCGAATCCGATGGCACCGTGGAAGAGGTGGAAGAAGAAATCGGCCGCATGACCGACGTGCTCAACGCCAGCGGTGCGACGGCCATTGCCTGCTCGCAGTCGGAAGCCGAGCGCCTGCGTTTCTGGTCCGGCCGCAAGAACGCCTTCCCGGCCGCGGGCCGCATCTCGCCCGACTATTACTGCATGGATGGCACCATCCCGCGCAAGAAGCTGGCGCAGGTGCTCTTGGGCATCGCCGAGATGGAAAAGAAATACGGCCTGCGCTGCGCCAACGTCTTCCATGCGGGCGATGGCAACCTGCATCCGCTGATCCTCTTCGATGCCAACATCGCTGACGAATTCCACCGCGCCGAACTGTTCGGTGCCGAGATCCTGGAGCTGTGCGTGGAAGTGGGCGGCACCATCACCGGTGAACACGGCGTGGGCATCGAGAAGATCAACTCCATGTGCGTGCAGTTTTCACCCGCCGAGCGCGAGGCCTTCTTCAAGTTGAAGCGCGCCTTCGACCCGGCCTTCCTGCTCAATCCGGACAAAGCCATTCCCACCCTGCATCGCTGTGCCGAATACGGCAAGATGCACGTGCAGCGCGGCCAGCTGCGCTTCCCCGATCTGCCGAGATTCTGACCATGCAAGCACAACAAGACATGGATGCCGTGCTGGCCTCCTTCCGCGAACGCATCCTCTCCGGCCGCGCCCTGCAGATCCGTGGCGGCGGCACCAAGGACTGGTACGGACAGGAGCCCGCCGGCGACCTGCTCGACACACGCCCCTACAGTGGCATCATCGACTATGAACCGACCGAGCTGGTCATCACCGCCCGCTGCGGCACGCCCCTGGCCGAGATCGATGCGGCACTGGCCCAGCACAACCAGATGCTGGCCTGGGAGCCGCCGCGTTTCGGCGGTGCGGCCACCGTCGGCGGCATGGTTGCGGCCGGCCTCTCCGGTCCTTCGCGCGCCAGCGCAGGTGCCGTGCGCGACTTCGTGCTGGGTGCCGTGCTCATGGATGCACAGGGCGAGCAACTGCACTTCGGCGGACAGGTCATGAAGAACGTCGCCGGCTATGACATCTCGCGCCTGCTGGCCGGTTCGCTGGGCACGCTGGGACTGATCCTGCAGGTCTCGCTGAAGGTCTTGCCGCGTCCCATCGCCAGCAGTACCCGCGTCTTCGAGATCAACCAGGAAGGCGCGCTGCGCCTGCTGAACCAGAGCGCAGGACAACCCCTGCCGCTGGTGGCCAGCGCCTGGGTCAACAATGTGCTCACGATCCGTTTGTCGGGCGCACAGGCTGCCGTGGATTCAGCAATCAAAAAGATGGGTGGCACCGAATTAAGCAATCCGGAAGATTACTGGACCGACCTGCGCGAGCAGACCCATCCTTTCTTCGCCGAATCGCAAGCCCCGCTGTGGCGCCTGTCGCTGCCCTCGGTGGCCCCGCCCGTCGACCTGCCGGGCCGCCAGCTGATCGAGTGGGGCGGGGCACAGCGCTGGCTGCGGCCGGAAGGAAATGTGGATGCCGTTGCCATCCGCGCCGCTGCACTCGCGGTCGGCGGACACGCCAGCCTGCATCGTGGCGGCGACAAGGCCATCGGTGTCTTCCACCCCTTGCAGCCGGCCGTGGAAACGATCCACCGCCGCCTCAAGCAGCAATTCGACCCGCAGGGCATCTTCAATCCCGGCCGCCTGTACGCCAGCCTGTAAGCGCCTCTTTTCCAAGCGATCATCATGCAGACCAACTTGGCTGATTTCATCCGCAACACCCAGGCCGGCGAGGAAGCCGACAGCATCCTGCGTTCCTGCGTGCATTGCGGTTTCTGTACCGCCACTTGTCCCACCTATCAACTGCTGGGCGATGAACTGGACGGCCCGCGCGGCCGCATCTATCTCATCAAGCAGGTGCTCGAAGGCAAGCCCGCCACGGCCGCCACGCAATCGCACCTGGACCGCTGCCTGACCTGCCGCAACTGCGAATCTACTTGTCCCTCCGGGGTGCAGTACGGACGCCTGGTCGACATCGGCCGCAAGGTGGTGGAAGAGCAAGTACAGCGTCCCTTCGGCGAGCGTGTCCTGCGCACCGCCTTGAAGGAACTGGTGCCGCGCAAGTGGATCTTCCGTCCGGCCATGAAGGCGGGGCAGATGGTGCGCCCGCTCTTGCCCAAGCTGTTGCAGAACAAGGTGCCGCTGCCACAGGATGCGGGAAGCTGGCCGACGCGCACGCATGCGCGCCAGATGCTGTTGCTAGAAGGATGCGTGCAACCATCGATGGCCCCCAACATCAACAGTGCCACCGCGCGCGTCCTCGATGCCCTCGGTGTGCAATTGTTCGCGCCGCCCAAGGCCGGCTGCTGCGGGGCCATTCGCTATCACCTCAATGACCAGGACGGCGGCCTCGACGACATGCGCCGCAACATCGACGCCTGGTGGCCCTACATCGAAGGACGTGACGGCGTGCGTGCCGACACCATCGTCATGAATGCCTCCGGCTGCGGTGCCACCGTCAAGGAATACGGCCACCTGCTGCAGCATGATCCGGATTACGCCGAGAAGGCGCGCCGCATCTCCCGCATGACGCGCGACATCAGCGAGATCCTGCCCGAGTTCGAAGAGCAGCTGCAGCACAGGCTCAAGGATTTCAACGGCAAGCGCGTGGCCTATCACCCGCCCTGCACCCTGCAGCATGGCCAGAAGATCCGCGGCAAGGTCGAGGGCATCCTGCGCGCGGCCGGCGTGGATGTGCAGCTGTGTGCGGACAGCCATCTCTGCTGCGGTTCGGCCGGCACCTATTCGGTACTGCAGCCTGAACTGTCCTATCGCCTGCGCGACAACAAGATCAGCAAGCTGCAGGCCACCGATCCGGACATGATCGTCACCGGCAACATCGGGTGCGTCACGCACCTGCAATCCGGGACCGACACGCCGGTGCGGCACTGGATCGAATTGCTGGACAGCGCCTTGCAACAGGCCTGAGGACGCGGATAGTCAGGATAGTCCGGATAGTCCGGATGACATCGTGATGCGTCTCACGATGTCATTGTCCTGTCAGATCAAAAACTTAGACTTTCGCCTTCACCGATACCAGCGGTGTAGTCAGGCGAAGCCCGCAAGGTCTTGTCGCGCCTGGCTGCCCGCACGAGGACCAGGATCATGGGCGGAACCAGTCGACGCGATTTCCTAAGATTGTCGGCCAGCGTGGCCGGTGCTGCCAGCGCCGCCGCACTGCTGCCGGCCTCGATCAGCAAGGCCCTGGCCATCGCGCCCCAGGTGCGCACGGGCAGCATCGAGGACGTCGAGCACATCGTGGTCTTCATGCAGGAGAACCGTTCCTTCGATCACTACCTGGGGCATCTGTCCGGTGTGCGCGGCTACAACGACCGCTTTCCGGTGACGCTGCCCAATGGCCGTCCGGTCTGGTTCCAGCCACGTCAGGAGGATCCCGCCGCCGTCATCGCACCGTTCCGTTACGACACCACTGATCCGGCGATGAATGCGCAATGCGTCGGCAGCCTGCCGCACACCTGGGCCACCACCCAGGGGGCCATCAACGGCGGACGCGCCGATCAATGGGCCCAGCAAAAGGGCAATCTGTGCATGGGTTACCACGTGCGCGAGGACATTCCCTTCCACTATGCCCTGGCCGATGCCTTCACCGTCTGCGACCAGTATTTCTGCTCGATTCCCGGCAACACCCATCCCAACCGCATGTACCTGATGACTGGCATGATCGATCCGCTGGGCAGCGGCGGCGGACCGCTGCTGGACAATACCGACTACATCGACAACCAGTTCAGCAGCACCAAGCTGCCGCCCTTCACCTGGACCACCTATCCGGAACGGCTGGAGCAGGCCGGCATTTCCTGGCAGGTCTACCAGCAGGGCAATGACTTCGACAAGTTCAGTGGCAACTACGGCACCAACATGCTGGCTTCGTTCGAGAACTTCGTGCATGCCCCCATCGGTTCCTCCCTGCACGCGCGCGGCATGAGTACCCGCAGCGTCGCGCAGCTCAGGGCCGATGTGGAGCAGGGCAAGCTGCCGCAGGTGTCGTGGCTGCTGCCGCCGGCGGTGTATTCCGAGCATCCGGATTACACGCCGCTGTATGGCGCGCGCTATCTGTCCGACATCCTCGATGCGCTCACCGCCAATCCCGATGTGTGGAGCAAGACCGTGCTCTTCATCATGTATGACGAGAACGACGGCTTCTTCGACCACGTGGTCCCGCCGCAGGCCCCCACGGTGCCGGGTTCCGGCAAGAGCACGGTGGACATCGCTCTGGAGCGCCATGCCGTGGTGGCCGCGAGCCAGCAGGGCAAGTTCACTGCCGACCAGCTGCCCTACGGGCTGGGCCCGCGCGTGCCGATGTTCGTGGTCTCGCCGTGGTCGCGCGGCGGGCGGGTCAATTCGCAGGTGTTCGATCACACGTCCGTACTGCAATTCATCGAGCGCCGCTTCGGCGTCATCGAGCCCAACATTTCTCCCTGGCGGCGTGCGGTGTGCGGCGACCTCACATCGACGCTGGATTTCAGCCGGCGCGATACCTCGGCACCGCGCCTGCCCGATACCACCCACTACCTGGCCGATTCCGACCTGCAATGCAAACGTCCGGTCGCCATCAGCGCGCCCGCACCCGGCGCTGCGCTGTCCATCGCCCCGCAAGAAGCGGGCGTGCGGACTGCCTGCCCCTTGCCCTATGCGCTGCACGTGCATGGCAGCCGCGAGGGCGACCGTTACATCCTGCGCTTCGACAATGTCGGCCGGCAGGGCGCGCATTTCCAGGTCCACGACGATGTCCTCGGTAGCGCACCGCGCGGCTATACCGTGGAGGCCGGCAAGCAGCTCGGTGACAGTTGGCCGCTTGCTGCCGGAGGCCGTTACCAGTTCAGCGTGTGGGGACCGAACGGCTATTTCCGCCGTTTCGCAGGGCAGGCCGGAAGCACGTCGCAGCCGGAACCGGAACTGCGCAGCCATTACGATGCGGCCCGCGGCGTGCTGAACCTCAGCTTGCTCAATCCCGGCCCGGCACCCTTGATCGCCACGGTCACCGATCTGGCCTACGGCCACACCCCGCGCGTGCTGCACGTGCCGGCCGGGCAGAGCGTCAGCAGCGCCTGGGATCTGGCGGCCAGCCACCACTGGTACGACCTGCAGTGGCAACTGCAGGACCGGCCGCATTGGCTGCGCCGGCTGGCGGGCCATCTGGAAACCGGCCGCCCCAGCATGAGCGATCCGGCCGCCACGGCACCCGTGACGACCGCACTCTGAAGCCCCTGCAGGCGGGTGTCTTGTGGCTGACAAAGCGCTGACAAGTTGGCCTCAGGCATGTTGGCAAAATCGCCACATTCCGGCTCCTGTGGACGGTTTGCTGCGTTTTGGGGCAGTTTTACCTGCTTAGCCTTGACGGCGGGGGGCATAAGTCAATAAGCTTCGTCCTTTTTTCCGCGCGGCGGGAAAAAACGGTCAGGGTTTCTCATCAGAAACTGACGCTTTCTGACCATCCAAAAGCATGGCGCCCCTGTCACCGCACCGGCCGGCGCCGCCCGCAAGCCTTACATCATCGTCCTCTCACCGGTGCCTGGTGCCGGTGGCGAGCGAGGGCAGGAGAACACATGAAGAAACGCATTCCACAAGCCGCCTACATCTTTGCAGCCATGCTGCTGGGCATCCTGGTCGGCTACCTGATTTTCAATCACTACGACAAGGGCGAGGCCAAGGAGCTGGCGGGTTATATCTCGATTGCCTCCGACCTGTTCCTGCGCCTCATCAAGATGGTCATCGCACCGCTGGTGTTCTCGACCCTGGTGGTGGGCATCGCCCACATGGGCGACGCCAAGTCGGTGGGCCGCATCTTCGGCAAGTCGCTGGCCTGGTTCTTCATCGCTTCGCTGGTGTCGCTGGCGCTGGGCATGATCATGGCCAACCTGCTGCAACCGGGTGCCGGCGTGGCGCTGCCGTCGCCGGATGCTGCCGGTGCGGGCCTGGCCACCAGCAAGTTCACGGTCAAGGAATTCTTCAACCACCTGGTGCCCAAGTCCATCGTGGAAGCCATGGCGCAGAACGAGATCCTGCAGGTGGTGGTGTTCTCCATGTTCTTCGGCATCGCCCTGGCGGCACTGGGTGAACGCGGCAAGCACCTGCTGGCCGTCATCGACGACCTGTCGCACACCATGCTGAAGATCACCGTCTACGTCATGAAGTTCGCGCCGGTGGCCGTGTTTGCCGCCATGGCCGCAACGGTCGCCGTCAATGGCCTGGACATCCTGGTCAGCTTCGCGGTCTTCATGCGTGACTTCTACTTCTCGCTGGTGCTGCTGTGGGTGATCCTGATCGCGGTGGGCTTCGTATTCCTGAAGAAGCGCATCTTCCACCTGCTGGCGCTGATCAAGGAAGCCTTCCTGCTGGCCTTCGCCACCGCCAGCTCGGAAGCGGCCTATCCGAAGCTGCTGGACGCGCTGGACCGCTTTGGCGTCAAGCGCAAGATCTCCAGCTTCGTTATGCCGATGGGGTATTCCTTCAACCTCGACGGCTCGATGATCTATTGCACCTTCGCTACGCTCTTCATCGCGCAGGCCTATGGCATCCACATGCCCATCTCCACCCAGATCACCATGATGCTGGTGCTGATGCTGACCTCCAAGGGCATCGCCGGCGTGCCGCGCGCCTCGCTGGTGGTGATCGCCGCCACGCTGCACCAGTTCAACATCCCGGAAGCGGGCCTGCTGGTGATCCTGGGCATCGATACCTTCCTCGACATGGGCCGTTCGGCTACCAATGCGGTGGGCAACTCGATCGCTTCGGCCGTGGTGGCCAAGTGGGAAGGCGGCCTGCTGAGCGAAGAAGAAGCCGCTCGCGCCGAAGTCGAGATCGAACAGGAAGCCGAAGCCACGCTGCATACGGAAGCCTGATCCGATAGTTAGTCCAAGAATGAAACAATGCCGCCCGGTGATGAGCCGGGCGGCATTTTTCATGGGGGAAAGGAAAGTGATTCAGGCCGGCAGCGCCTCGGATTGCTTGACCGCAATCCATTCCTGCAAGGTGATCTCGATGGTGATGAAAGAGAGATTGGCGCCGCGCACGAAGCGTCCGGCAAAGATGCGTCCCTCGGTATCGGCCACCACGCCTTGCAATGGATGGGCGCTGGCGGGTCCCTCCGCAAAACCGATTTCACCGAAGACGTTGAGGATTTCCACGCCCGGCCCGTTGATCTCCATCGCACGCACCGCGGCTGGGGTGGCGTATTGCAGATGGGCATCGATGAGGCTGCCGATGGCGCCCCGCACGATGGCCTTGTCCATGCCGTGCTGGCGGCACAGCGCTTCCACGCTTTCGGTCAGGTCCTGGTTGGGTTTGAGGCGGGCCATCACCAGCTTGCCGAGCTGGCCCTGTTCTACGTGGATGTGGTCGTCAAGGGAGTCGCTGTCATGGGCGGGGAGCGTCATCATCATTCCATGGGTGTCGGATGCAATAGACTGAAGTGCGTCTCTTCATCGCTGTTGACGACGAAGGCGCTGCGGGAGAACAGGCACAGGCGCAGGATGAGCGGATCGTCGCCCACCTCCACCGTGTCGAGCAGCAGATGGCCGCCATGCAGCGTGCCATCGCCATCGATGAAACCTGAGTGGCAATGCAGTAATACTTTTCCATCGGCGTTCTGGCCGATGGTGATGGCGCCGGTCACGAAGCTGATGACGCCTTCCAATACATGCGGTGGTCCATAGTCATATGGCCGGCTGGCGTCTCCGGTCTGTTCGATGCAGTGGTAATGCAGCCGCCGCGCGCTACCGCCGCACAGCCGTCCCACGCCGCCGCGCTGGCCATAGCGTGCCAGCACGCGCCGCAAGGCCGGGCCGACCGGGGTGCCTGGTTGCAGCGTGATACGAAGTTCCTCGGCCGGGTCGGCCTCCAGGTCCAGCGTGCGCGGATAGCTTGGCTGGCCTGCATGAAGGAACTTGCGCACCGCCAGGAAACCGGCGCTGGCCGTGGTCTCGCCAGGTTGGCCGGAGAGTTTCATAGACGGTAGTCGCCTTGCTCTTCCAGCAGCGCCCTGATCTGTTTCTTGACGATCTTGCCGTAGCCCGACTTGGGCATGCTGTCCCAGTAGACGAAGCGACGCGGCCACTTGTACTTGCCGATGCGGGTTTCCAGATGCGCCAGCAAGGCCTCGCCATCGGCGTGCTGGCCAGCCTTGCAGACGATCACCGCCAGCCCGCTTTCGCCCCACTTGGGATCGGGCACGCCCAGCACCGCCACTTCGGAGACGGCCGGGTGCGTCAGCAGGGCTTCCTCGATCTCGCGCGGATAGACGTTGGAGCCGCCCGAGATGTACATGTCCGAGGAACGCCCGGTGATGTAGAGGAAGCCATCCTTGTCCACATGCCCGAGATCGCCGGTGTGGAACCAGTCATGCTTGAAGGCCTTGGCATTGGCCTCCGGATTATTGTGATAGCCCATGAAGACGGCCGGTCCGCGCACGCAGATTTCGCCGGTCTCGAAGGGCGCCAGCTCTTGCCCATCATCGTTCAGGATGGCGATCTGCATGCCGGTACGCGGCATGCCGCAGGTCCCCACGCGTGCCTGCGGATGGGCGTCATCCTCGAAGTGCAAATAGGACGGCAGGAAGGTGATATTGCCGGTCACTTCACCCAGGCCGTAATACTGCACCAGCACCTTGCCCAGCTTCTTCAATGCATGGATCTGGTCGGCGCGATACATGGGGGCGCCGGCATAGATGACGTGTTTCAGCGAGCTGTGGTCGTAGCGGTCCACCGACTCATCCTCGACCAGGATCTTGACTATGGTGGGCACGGTGAAGAGATTGTCCACCTTGTATTTCTCCACCAGCTGCCAGGCTTCCTCGACCACCAGCCGTTCGGAAGAGAGCAGGATGCTGGCCGCACCGCGCGCCGTGTTGACCACCGCATGCACGCCTGCGCCGTGTGAGAGCGGTGCCACCACCAGCGAGCGCGAGTGATGCGTGAGCCCCGGCATCAGGTCGGCCAGGTGATTGGTCACCACGAAGGCCATCTGGCCGTGCGAGAGCATGCCGGCCTTCGGATGGCCGGTGGTGCCGGAGGTGTAGAAGAACCACAGCGGATCGTCGTAATCGACTTCGGCCTCGCGGAAGGTTTCGCCGCTGCCATCGGCCACCAGCGTTTCGTAATCGAGTTCGCCCGGCCGTGCGTCGGCCAGGGCCACCACGTGTTCGAGCGCGGGCGAGGCGGATTTCACCGCATCGACATACGGCGCGAAACCGCGGTCATACAGCATCACGCAGGCCCCGCTGGACTGGCCGAGATAGGCGGCCTCGGGCGGCGTGACGCGGAAATTGGTCGGTACCCAGACCACGCCCATCTTGAAGGCGGCCCAGGCACTCTCGAAGATCTGCTGGTTGTTGCGCGAGTGGACCAGCATCTTGTCGCCCTTCTTGACGCCGCGCCGGGTGAGGGCGTGGGCCAGCGCATCGACGCGGGCATTGATCTCGCGCCAGGGGATCAGGCGGTCGCTGCCATCGGTTGCGCCTTGCGCCAGGATCAGGCCCGGCTCTTCCGGAAAGCGGCGCGCCACGTCCGAGAGCAGGCGGCCCAGGTTCATCACTTTGCTTAACATCGTCTCACTCGTCCCGATTCTTCTGATGGAATTCTGATGGAAATTGGCGTGCTGCCTTGTTCTGTTTTTTTGCACATCACTTCATGCGGCGCGCCACCCTTCAACGACAGGATGGCGCACCGGTGCTGCTACCGCTTCTTTAGTTCACACGCTCCAGAATGCTCACATAGTTGGCCACTGCCGCGCCGCCCATGTTGAACACGCCGGCATAGCGCGCATTGGCGATCTGCATGTCGCCCGCATCATGGGATGCCTGCATGGCCGCCATCACGTGCATCGAGACACCGGTGGCACCGACCGGATGGCCCTTGGACTTCAGCCCGCCCGAGGGATTGACCGGCAGCTTGCCGTCCTTGGCGGTGATGCCTTCGGCAATCACGCGTGCGCCCTGGCCGTGCGGGGCCAGGCCCATGGCTTCGTATTCCAGCAGCTCGGCCACGGTGAAGCAGTCGTGCGTCTCCACCAGCGAGAGATCATCGAGGCTCAGGCTGGCTGCGCCCAGCGCTTTCTTCCAGGCCAGCTCGGCCGCTTCGAAGCGGGTCGGGTCGCGGCGCGACAGCGGCAGGAAATCATTGACGTGGACCGCCGCACGGAACTGCACCGCGCGCGGCATGGACTTGGCCACGTCGGCGGCGCTGATGACGAGGGCAGCTGCACCATCGGAAATGAGCGAGCAGTCGGTGCGCTTGAGCGGACCGGCCACATACGGATTCTTGTCGGAGACCGTGCGGCAGAAATCGAAACCGAAATCCTTGCGCATGTGGGCATAGGGATTGACCATGCCGTTCTTGTGATTCTTGGCCGCGATCATCGCCAGCGCATCGGACTGGTCGCCGAAGCGATCGAAGTAGCTCTGCGCGATCTTGCCGAAGACCCCGGCAAAGCCACCCGGAATGCCCGCTTCTTCCTTGGCGTAGCAAGCCTTGAGCAGCACCTCGCCCACTTGCGCGGTGGCCAGCTCGGTCATCTTCTCAAAGCCGATCACCAGCACGTGTTTCGATTCGCCCGCCTTGATCGCCTGCAGGCCCGAATGGATGGCCGCCGAACCGGTGGCGCAGGCATTCTCCAGGCGCGTGGCGGGTTTGAAGCGCAGCTGCGGCAGCGTGTTCAGGACCAGCGAGGAAGGGAAGTCCTGGTACAGGAAACCGGCATTGAAGGTACCGAAGTGCACCGAGTCGATGTCTTCCGGTTGCAGCCCGGCGTGTTCGATGGCGGCCTTGGCGACCTGGCCGATCAGCACTTCCGGATCGATGCCGTCGAGCTTGCCGAATTGCGAATGGTTCCAGCCGGTGATGCAGGGTGAGGATGCAGAAACAGTCATGGGGTTGTCCTTGTGTCCGTAGTCACGGGGTCAATGGAGCTGGGTCGCTCCGTTACACACAGGGGCAATATGCAAAATCGGTGCCACGCGCAGGACCGCTCGCACCACCGCATGCAGCCGGTGTTGCGCATCCCTTGCCTCGGCATCGCGCAGCCGGGAATGGCGCATCGCGCCAGGGGCCGGCCTGCATCTTGCCCGTCTCCTGAGAGTGCCGGCGCAAAGCCGCGCCGGGTCTCGCTTTGTTGTTGATATTGATGCGTGCTGATGTGTCCGGCAGGCCGCCCGCTCATTCCCGACATGCAGGAAAAATCGAACAGAACAGGGCAGTGCCCGCCGACCGCATGAAGATATCACGTACTTTACGTTAACGTAAATCATTGCGCTGCAGCAGCCGGCAGGCAGCACTATTGCCGGTGAGCAGCATGAACAGGTGTCGACGCCTGCGACAGTGCAGCGACACTTCTGCGACAGGTGTCGCAGTCACGCTGCGCGCAAATAAATGGCGGCGGCGGTGATTGCGCGCTTGTACAGGCCCGCCCTTATCGCAGAGAATACAGGCGCAGTGCCGTTGAGGGAGAGGGATGGCGCCATGCCGACCAGGGAGGATAGGGGGCTTGGCATCCAATTTGCTCTGTCGAGGCACAGGCAGTGTTGACCACCCGGAACAGGGAGCTGCACGCCCGATCCAGCACCCCTGGTAGCGCCGGATTCAGCAAATTTCAAAATTACAAACAGACAGACAGGAGACAAGCAGATGGAACAATCCACTGGCAAGATCACGCGCCGCCATTTTCTGAAGACGGCTTCGGTCGCTTCGGCTGCCGCCGCTACCGGCCTGGTATCCACCTCGGCGCATGCGGCCGAATTCACCTTCAAGTACGCCAACAATCTGCCGGTGACGCACCCGATGAATGCGCGCGCCAAGGAAATGGCCGCGGCCATCGCGGAACAATCCAAGGGCCGCATCGAACTGCAGCTCTACCCCAACAACCAGCTGGGCACCGATACCGACATGCTCTCGCAGGTGCGTGCGGGTGCGATTGATTTCTTCACGCTCTCGCCGCTGATCCTGGGCACGCTGGTGCCGGCTGCGCAGATCTCCGGCATCGGCTTCGCCTTCAAGGATTACAGCCAGGTCTGGCCGGCCATGGATGGCGAACTGGGTGCGCATGTGCGCAAGCAGATTGAAGCCAAGTCCACGCTGTTCGCCTTTGAAAAGATCTGGGACAACGGCTATCGCCAGATCACCAACAGCACCAAGCCCATCAAGGCGGCCGACGACCTCAAGGGCATGAAGCTGCGCGTGCCGCCCAGCCCGCTGTGGACCTCGATGTTCAAGGCCTTCGATGCGGCCCCGACCTCGATCAACTTCGCCGAAGTCTATTCGGCCCTGCAGACCAAGATCGTGGAAGGCCAGGAAAACCCCATGGCCATCATCTCCACCGCCAAGCTCTACGAAGTGCAGAAGTACTGCTCCATCACCAACCACATGTGGGATGGCTTCTGGTTCCTGGGCAACAAGAAATCCTTCGAGCGTCTGCCCAAGGACCTGCAGGACCTGATGGCCCGCCTCATCAACGAAGCCGCCATGAACCAGCGTGCCGACGTGCGCAAGCTCAACGATTCGCTGGTCGATGAAATGAAGGGCAAGGGTCTGGCCTTCAACAATGCCGATGCCGATTCCTTCCGCGCCAAGCTGCGCAGTGCCGGTTTCTATGCCGAGTGGAAGAAGAAGTTCGGCGACGAGCCCTGGGCCCTGCTGGAGAAGTACACCGGCAAGCTGGCCTGAGCGCTTCGTTTGCCGGGGCTCATGCCTGCATGAGCCCGTGCGCCGGAGTGCTGCCCTCGCCGTGAGGGCAGTGCTCCCGCCCTGAATCCATTTCGCTGGAGCTTGATGATGGAAGCTGCAATGACTTACCGCGCCCCGGTCAACATGAACCCGGCTGCGCGCGCGCTGGTCGCATTCAATCGCATGGTGATGCACGTGGTCGGTGCCGTAGCCGCCGCCCTGGTGGTGGCTGAAACCGTGGTGCTGCTGACCGGCGTGATCTACCGCTATGCGCTGCATGACCCCCTGGTGTGGTCGGATGAACTGGCCTCGATCCTCTTCATCTGGCTGTCGATGCTGGGGGCCGTGCTGGCGCTGGATCGCGGCGAGCACATGCGGCTCACCGCCATCATCAACAAGTGTTCCGAGAAAGGCCGCGTGTGGCTCGAAACGGTCGCTGCTTTGGTGGTCTGCATCTTCGTGCTGATGGTGATCCACCCGGCCGTGGACCATGCGGTGGAGCAAATGCCGATCACCACACCGGCGCTGGAAATCCCCGATGGCCTGCGCGCTGCGGCCCTGCCGGTCGGCGCGATCCTGATGCTGCTGGCGGCGGTCTCGCGCATGGCGGCCATGACGACGATGCGCCTGCTGCTCTCCGCCCTGGCCGTGGTCGCCGTGATTGG
>NZ_DBIC01000257.1:0-7627 GCF_002296545.1 Herbaspirillum sp. UBA812
CCGTCGTCTTTCCTGTGGCCGGCGTGAGGACGTTGCCCTTGCTGTCCCGATAGTCGGTCTGTGGATTGAAGATGCGCGTATGGCTGAGATAGGTCGAATAGATCCGGTTGATGTCGTAGACCAGGCCGGCATAGGGCGTGAAGACACCGTTCTTCTCGTAACGCATCGCCGCACCACCGACGCTGTTGTCAATTTCGTAGTTGCTCACCCGCGCACCGACGATGAGTTTCAGGGGATCGGCCAATGACAGACGGGCCGCGCCATAGACGCCACTCTGTTTGATCCCGGTGCTGGTCGGCACCGATGGCATCGCTGCGAAGTCCGGACGGGCAAAGGGTGTGCTGAGCTCATTGATATTGACCGGCATGAATCCGGCATAGAACGGCGCGATGTCATTCTCGCCGGAGGTGCGGCGTGAGGTCATGGCCCCCACAACTGCTTCATGATGACGGCCCAGCAGGTCAAAGGGGCCAGCCATCATCACATCGAAGGTGTTGGTGCGACTGCTGCCCTGTGACGCGAGGGCCACCGGATACGCCCCGAAAGGATAGGTGCCCAGCCCGGTGGCGCGGTCCGGACGGCCGACCAGGCCGAGCAGTTCGGCATTGAATTCGGTGCGGTACTGGCTGGCCGTGGCATGCAGTTTCCAGCCATTGTCAAAGCGATGATCGAGCTCGGCAAAGGCAGTCTTGAGCGTCGTGTTCCATTGACTCCAATCCTGTGCGTAGCTCCTCGACGAGGCGTAGTCAGCCTGCGTGCCGTCGCTGAACCAGAGCGGCAACCCGCCCCAGGTGGCTCCCGTCGAGGTGATGTGCTGATCGTCATAGCCCAGGCTGACGGTGGTGTGTGAAGTCAGGTCAGCCTCGACGATGCCGTAGAACGACTTCTTCTCGGGCTTGTAGCCATCGATGTAGGAGTGGCCGTCCTGATAGCTGCCCACCAGTCGCGCGCGGATGCGGCCATCAGCTGTCAGTGGGGTCGAGAGATCGGCCATGGCGCGATGGGTATCCCAGCTGCCTGCGCTCAGCGAGGCCGACGCCGAAAAGTCCCGGGTCGGACGCTTGCGCACCAGATTGATGGCGGCCGAGGGATTGCCCGTTCCGGTAAGCAGGCCGGAAGCACCCCGCACCACTTCGACGCGATCATAGAAGGCGGTATCGATAGCACTGATCCCGCTGCCGTTGACGGTATTGCCGACCACCGTAGGGATGCCGTCATACTGCACGTTGTTGATGAGGAAACCGCGCGAATAAAAACTCGTGCGCTCGCTATCGGATTGGTAGGACGTGATGCCGGTGGTGTTGTCCAGCACGCCCTGCACCGAGTTCAATTGCTGGTCATCCATGCGCTGGCGCGTCATCACCGTCACCGCCTGCGGCGTCTCCTGCAACGACAGCGGCAGGTGCGTTGCCGCGGCCGTCTCGCCCGTCGTATAGGCTCCTGTACCCTCCGTGGTCGCTGGCTCCGCATGCCCGGTGACAGTGACAGCCGGCAAGGAGGTTTGCGCTTGCGCCGCCGTCCCGGAATCGGCAGGGTTTTGCTGGATTTGTGATGAATCAGCGGCGAAGCTGGCTTGCGCGCCCAGCAGAACAGCGGCGGCGACCGCAGAACTCAAGACCTTGTGCGGCGTGCGTCGGAGCAAGTCCCGCATGGCCCGGTCGGAGAGCGTGCAGGCAGGCGACGGAACGTATGCAGTGAGGAAGCGACGAGAAGTTGAAACGGCATGGCGTGAGCACATAAACGATAATCATTGTTATTTGGAGCAGCCATTTAACAATGAAGATGCGTGGTCGCAATAGCGAAACCAGGCCAGACTATTTCGCATTTCGGCCACACTCACGACGGGGTGGATCTGTGGTGTTCAGGCGGGGCGTTCATCCGGCAGCACGATGGCCGGCACCGTTGCACGTACCGCGCTGTCGGTGCGATCGGAGAGATAGCGTGCCGGAGACTTGCCTGCGGCCTTGCGGAACATGGTGATGAAGCCGCTGGCGTTTTCGTAGCCCAGCTCCAGTGCCACCGTCTGCACGCTGTCGCCCTTGGTCAGACGCTGCAGTGCCAGGATCACGTGCAATTGACGACGCCAGCGCCCGAAGCTCATGCCGACTTGCTGCTGCAGGAGGCGGCTCATGCTGCGTTCGCTCATGCCGATGTGATGGGCCCAGGCAGCCTTGGACGTCTTGTCGGTGGGATCGGCCAGCAGCAGGTCGGCGAGTCTCCGCAAGCGCTGGTCGCGCGGCATTGGCAGATGCAGGTCTTCTACCGGCGCGCTCGCCAGCTCGTCAAGCAAGGTGGCGATCAGGCGTTCTTCGCGTCCGCCCAGGGGATACAGCTCGGGAAAACCCGCCACCTTGAGCAGCAGTTCGCGCAGCAAGGGCGATACGGAAATCGTGCAACAGGTGGTCGGCAGATCCGGAGCGGCATCCGGCTCGACGAACAGGCAATAGCATTCCGTCTCTCCTGCCCCGCGTGCTGCATGCGGCAGGTCGCCCGGGATCCATACGGCGCACTGCGGTGGCACGATCCAGACGCCGTCTTCCACTTCGCAGTTGAGGACGCCGCGTACCGAATAAATCAGTTGCGCCTTGCGATGCTGATGCCGGGCGTTCTCCCAGTCCTTGGCGACTGATGTGGTGCCGAGGGCCACTACGGGACGGGACACGCTGTCGACGTCCCTCGGAGCCAGGATCTGACCGGTGATTGCGATGCGCGACATGATGTTCTGGACAGGCTCGTACGGGACGATGTGAGTGGACCAAGGTGCGAAACAGGATGGCCAGCTTGCAGCACAGGCCTGGACCCTGGAATCGGCACGGTTAATGGCAGGAAGCGCTTTGCAGGACGTCGGCAGGCCCGCCACAGGGATCGCCGATGCCTGACGCCGGCGCTACCTGAGTCGATGAATGTTCTGTTGCTTGTCCTGACTGTCAAAGGTGCGGCGCGCCTGGCGGAAGTCCTCCGCGTGCTCCACCACCCAGGTCCAGATCGGAGACATGCGCAGCAGCAAATCCTTGCCCAACGCTGTCAGCTCGTACTCCACGCGCAGCGGCTTTTCATCGGTTTCGTGACGCAGCAGCAGGCCATCGCGTTCCAGTGCGCGCAGCGTCTTGGTCAGCATGCGCTGGGTCACGCCGCTCAGCTGACGCTTGAGCTCGGCGTGGCGCAGTGTGCCATATACGCCGAGCGCGTGCAGAATCCCGAGCGCCCAGCGGCTGCCTGCATGCGCGAGGACATCACGCCGGACCCCATCGTCATCTTCGCGCAGGGTCTGGCAGATGGCTTCTGCTTCCTTCAGTGCTTCATCAGCGATGATGGCTTCTCTTGGTATCATCCGTGTGCCTTCTTGAGAGCGTTGCGTGATCGTGCAACCATGCGGCCATCTTATCAGCAACGACCCTCAGGACAGATCATGCATGGCACATCCCAACTCACTCCTCAATCCATCCTCGTGTTAGGCGCGGGCGAACTCGGCCTTCCGGTATTGCGCAATCTCGCGCGCGTGGCAGAACGTGCCCCCGGATCGAGCATCAGCGTCCTGCTCAGGGAATCGACGATCAATACACAAGTCCCCGCAAAGAAAGCGGAGATCGACGAACTCCGCGCCCTGGGCATCCGGATGGTGGCAGCAGATCTTGTGAACGATACGATCGATCAACTGGCAGAAATCTTCGCGCGCTTTGATACCGTCATCGGCTGTGCCGGCATGGTCGCCGGCCGCGAGACTCCGATGAAGCTCGCCACGGCCGCCTTGCGCTCGGGGGTGAAGCGCTACTTCCCGTGGCAGTTCGGTGTCGATTTCGAGGCCATCGGGCGCGGCAGTCCCCAGGACCTGTTCGATGCACAGCTCGATGTACGCGAACTGCTGCGCGCGCAGAGCAAGACGGAATGGGTCATCATCTCGACCGGCATGTTCACCAGTTTCATGTTCGAACCGGTGTTTGAAGTGGTTGACTTCGCCAACGACACCCTCAACGCCCTGGGCAGCCTGGATACCAGCGTGACCCTGACCACGCCGGATGACATCGGACTGCTGACTGCGGAGATCGTTTTCTTCGAGCCCCGCTTCAAGAATGAAATCGTCTATCTGTCGGGTGATACGGTGACCTACGGCGAGGTGGCCAATATTCTCGAACGTGTCCTCGGACGTCCGTTCCGGCGCAATGTCTGGAGCGTTCCTTACCTGCTCGATGAACTGAAAAAAGATCCATCTCATCACATCAAGAAATACCGTGCCGTGTTTGCGCAAGGCAAGGGTGTAGCGTGGCCGAAGGCAGGGACATTCAATGCACGGCAATCGATTGCGGTCACCACTGCAGAACAGTGGGCGGAGAAACATATCAAGGACAAGTAATCCGCCTCCGCGCGAGCTCCTAATGGAACTTGCGCGTCAATTTCCAGGCGCACGCGCAGCAGATAACACGATCAGGGTAGCAACTTGAGCGAGCCTGATGTCTCGGTCACGCCAGCATTGTCAGCGCTCTGTCAGCCACTGCCTCGCTGCTACGAAAATGCTGGCTTGTCAAAACGCAGGCAGAGCGTTATTTTCCCATCTTTGGAAAAGCAATTGAGTCAGAACCCATGCCCTACATCAGCGTGATTGCCTGTGTGTGAAATGGGTTCCATTGATTGCCCTCATGGGAGATATGCGGATGTACCAGTTACCGGATCAACGCCAGCGCCAAATCATCGTGACCGGTGCCAACAGTGGCACCGGCAAGGAAGCAACCAGACGATTGGCGGCGGCGGGTGCCGATGTCGTCATGGCAGTACGCAGTGAAGCGAAGGGCGAAGCCGCACGGCAGGAGATACTGAAAGAGTTTCCAAAGGCATCGCTGGCGGTGCGCATCCTTGATCTCTCCAGCCTGGCCAGCGTGCGCACGTTTGCCGACCAGATGCTCAGCGAAGGACGTCCCATCGATCTGCTGCTCAACAATGCCGGGATCATGATGCCGCCCAAGCGCGCATTGAGCCCGGACGGATTCGAGCTGCAGTTTGCCACCAACTTCCTGGGCCACTTCGCGCTCACCAACCTCTTGTTGCCGCTGCTGCTCGAAGCCAAAGCGCCGCGCGTCACAACTATCACGAGCAGCGCCGCCATTGGTGCCAAGATCAATTTTGACGATCTTCAAAGCGAACGGTCCTACTCGCCCGTCACCGCGTACGCACAATCCAAGCTCGCTTGCCTGTTGCTGGCAAATCAGCTGGCAGCCATCGCGCGCGAGCGCGACTGGCCATTGCTGAGCACCAGCGCCCATCCGGGCCATACGCGGACCAATCTGCAGACCAGCGGGCCGAACATGGGAACGGATTCCACCCACAAGCGGCTGATGTTCCGGCTGGTTCCCTCAATGGACGTCAAGTGGGCCACCGAGTCACTGCTGCAGGCAGCGCTCGATCCGAATGCAGCGCAAGGCGCATTCTACGGCCCAAGATTTTTGCTTATCGGTAGTCCGCATGTCGCGCGGCAACCGCAGTCTGCCCGTCAGGCTGATTCCGCGCGCCTGTGGCAGACCGCCGAAACGCTGACAGGTACAGCACCACCCCCAAAAGGCTGACGATTCCCGGCGCGAGATCGCGGCGCATCTGGAAGGGATAGCCGCTGTTGACGAAGACAGCCAGCAGATGGACGCCAGACGGATTCAAAGATCGGCTTCTGGCCGAAGACTGAAGCCATGCCTGCGGTCATCGACCCGCGCCAACGCTCTGCCTGGCGACCACGCTTTGTTCCTGACTCGACATGCTATCAACATGCTATACGCGGCAATAGGGACGAGCTGCACTCAGCGTCTCCTCAACGGCGGCATGCAGCCAGTCCATGAAGCGTGCCTCCGGCGAACCCGGCTCGGGAAGCCTGCGCATCAATGCGATGTACCGTGAGTCATCTGCCACAAAGCCTTGAGGTGCTGTGAGGGTCCTTGCCTCCAGGCTGTCCACCACCATGAACAAGGGCGCAATGGCCATGCCCAGTCCGGCTTCCGCAGCGCGCAAGCTGAGAAAGAAATGGTCGAAATGCAGATCAGAGGCCGCGCCCCGCGCGGCGCGGGCCGCCACCCTGGCGCGTCTCGCCCAGGTCTTCCAGGCATCGGGACGGCTGGTCGAATGGAGACGCGTCAGCAGCGCCTTTCCGCTCAGGCCGGGCAGCGCGACCGGCCCGGTCTGTTCCGTGAACAGCGGGATGCAGACCGCCCGTGGATCCAGTGCGAAATCGGCCCGACGGATCGCCACATCGATATGCTCCCGCGCAACGTCAACCGCGCCATTGCCCGTCGACAGATAGATCGGCAGATCCGGATGCGCATCCTGAAACTGGGACAGGCGCGGGATCAGCCATCGCATCGCCAGTGACCGTTCGCAAGACACCAGAAGCGGCCGCTGCCGAGCAGGACGCAAGATCTCCTCGGTTGCCTCTTCGATTCGCTGCAGCGCTTCCTGGACCGCTTCCAGCAAGACCTTTCCTTCCGGAGTCAGGGCCAGGCGGCGACTGGTTCGGTGCATCAACTGCACATTGAGCCGCGACTCCAGTTCCGACACCCGGCGGCTGACCGCACTATGCGACAGCCCCAGACTCTCGCCCGCAGCCGTAAATCCTTGCAGGCGCGCAACGGCTTCAAAGATGCGGAGATTTTCCAGGGGGGGTAGTTTCATCTGTGCATCCAGGGAACAGATCGAGTGCTCAACCAGCACCCATCAACATCAAAAAGAACTCACAATCATGATTCACTTCTGACCGATTGCAAGGAACAATCCATGAGCGACTTTCGCAGCGACACCGTCACCCAGCCCTCCCCTGCCATGAAGCAGGCCATGATCGAAGCGCCGCTCGGTGACGACGTAATGGGAGAAGATCCTACGGTAAATCTCCTGCAGCACACCGCCGCCACGATGTTCGGCTTCGAAGCTGGCCTGTTTGCGCCCAGCGGCACCCAGAGCAACCTGATCGCCATGATGACGCATTGCCGCCGCGGTGACGAGGCCATTGTCGGTCAGCAGTGGCACACCTATCGCTGGGAGGCAGGCGGCATGGCCGTTCTGGGATCGGTCCAGCCCCAGCCGCTGGAGCAACAGCCTGACGGCACGCTTGCTCTGGACGACATCGAGGCGGTGATCAAACCGGACGATCCGCATTTCGCCCGTACCCGGCTCGTCGTGATCGAAAACACGGTGGGCGGAAAGCCGCTGCCCCTGGCCTACATGCAGGAAGTCGCCGCTTTGGCCAAGCGCCGTGGTCTGCGCGCCCATATCGATGGAGCCCGTCTGTGCAATGCGGCCGTTGCGCTGGCCGGGGGCGGCGAACCTCTGATGCGCGCGCGCGAATTGTGCAAGGGCTTCGACTCCGTTTCACTGTGCCTGTCCAAAGGCCTGGGCGCGCCCGTGGGGTCGGTACTGCTGGGCTCCAAGGACTTCATTCACGAGGCGCGGCGCATTCGCAAGATGCTGGGCGGTGCCATGCGCCAGGCCGGCATGCTCGCTGCGGCCGGCCTGCATGCGCTCCAGCATAACGTTCACCGCCTGGCCGACGATCATGCCAATGCGGATCTGCTGTCGCGCGGCCTGGCCGAGGCGGCCAGCAACAACCCCAAACTGCGCGGCGCATTCCACGTCCAGCCAGCGCAGACCAACATGGTCT
>NZ_DBIC01000257.1:7914-12698 GCF_002296545.1 Herbaspirillum sp. UBA812
CCAGCCAGCGCAGCCCAACATGGTCTTTACGGATGTTCAAGCCGATATTGCCGGCAATCTCATCGCCCACTTTGCCGCCCACGATATCACGCTGCAAGGAGGTGCCTATCGCAGCAAGGAAGGCATGATGAACCGTATCCGCTGGGTGACGCACCTCGATGTGAGCCAGGATGACGTGGTCCGCGCCATCAAAGCCGCCGAGTCGTTCTGAACATTCGCCCTGCCACCCGGTTTCATTGAAATCGGGTGACAGGGCGAGGCCCGGCATTGCATGTTCAGCTTGAGCGCAGCCCGCAAGACGTCGCTATCCGGTCCTTGATGTCCTCTGTCGATGCCTGCATCACGGCAAAGCGCCGCGGCCGCGCTTCCAGGTCTGCCAACGCAGCCGGCCGCGGTACACCGCGTCCGGTGGCGGCACGCATGGTCTCTTCGAACTTCAATGGCAGGGCCGTCTCCAGCACAATGGTGGGAACCCCTTGCACCCGATGATCGCGTGCAACCTTGACGCCATCAGCGGTATGCGGATCGATCATCATCGAACGCCCGCTCCAGACCTGCGAAATCGTGGCCAGGCGATCAGCGTGCGTACTCTTTCCAGAGACGAAACCGTAGTCGGCCATGCGTTCATGCTCTTGTTTGCTCAGTACGAATTTCCCATGGTGTGCCAGCTCCTCGCCAAAAAGCTGTTGCACGCTTTGCGCGTCGCGCCCCAGCACATCGAAGATGAAGCGCTCGAGATTGGAAGCCTTGGCGATATCCATGGAGGGACTGGAGGTCGCCGGGGTTTCAGCGCTGGATCGGGGGCGGTAGCATCCGGTTCTGAAGAACTCGTCCAGCACGTCGTTTTCATTGGTGGCGAGGACCAGCTTGTCGATGGGCAGCCCCATCATGCGGGCAACATGGCCGGCGCAGATATTGCCGAAATTGCCGGATGGCACTGCAAAACTGACTCTTTCCCCATTGCTGCGCGTGGCCTGGAAATAGCCCGCGAAATAATAGACGACCTGCGCCAGCAAGCGCGCCCAGTTGATGGAATTGACGGTCCCGATATGGAAGCGGCGCTTGAAGCCGAGATCGGAGGAGATCGCCTTGACGATGTCCTGGCAGGTGTCGAAGCTTCCTTCTACAGCCATGTTGTGAATGTTTCTGTCCTGCAGGCTGAACATCTGTGCTTGTTGAAACGGGCTCATGCGGCCATGCGGACTGAGCATGAAGACCTGGATGTTTTTCTTGCCGCGCATGGCGTACTCGGCCGCGCTTCCCGTATCGCCAGAGGTGGCTCCGACAATATTGAGTTGCTCACCACGTCGGCCCAGCTCATCGTCCAGCAGGTTGCCCAGCAACTGCATCGCCACATCCTTGAAAGCAAAGGTGGGGCCGTTGGACAAACCCAGGACGAACAAGCCATCCTCAAGCGGCCTGAGCGGGACGATATCGGCAGTGCCGAATATCTCCGCGGTGTAAGTACGGGCGATGGCGCTGCGCAACTGCCCGGCCGGTATGTCGCCGACGTAGAGCGCCATGATTTCAAAAGCCAGATCCGGATACGACAAGGTGCGCCACGCCTGCAAGGTGGCATCGTCGATCCTGGGATAGGCCAGCGGAACATACAGGCCGCCATCGGGGGCCAGTCCCTCCAGCAAGACCTCCGAGAAACCACGTTGAGTTCGGTCGCCGCGTGTAGAAATGTAGTTCATGGTGATCTGCCAGTCCGGTGGAAAAATTGGGTCCGTGGAAAAATTCTCGCATCCCACCTTGGCGAAGTAAAATTAAATTTGACCCGTTCAATTATTAGAAATCCTGATGCGAGAATTCAACCTGGATCATCTTCGTACGCTGTTGGCAGTGGTCGATTCCGGCTCCCTGTCGAATGCAGCGGCAGCCTTGCACCTGGCACAGCCGACCATTTCGTTGCACTTGCGGGAGCTCGAGTCAAGGCTGGACATTCCTCTGCTCAAGCGCAACCGCCATGGCGTCATGGTGACAGCGGGCGGCAAGATCCTGATCGACTATGCCCGCAAGCTGCTGGCATTGGCTGACCAGGCCAGCGAAGCGGTCGGCCATTATCGGGAAAGCGTGCAAGGGGTCGTGCGGCTCGGGGCATCGACCGGCCTGATCACGCATGAGATGCCCCGCTTGTTGCAGTACATGGCGCAGCATCGGCCGGAACTGAAGATAGAACTGGCCGTCACGACTACCGCGATGGCGATGGAAAAGCTGCAGGCGGATGAACTGGATCTGGCCTTGGTGGGGGCCACCACCCGGCACCAGGGCCTGGTGCTGACACGCTGGCGCAGCGACCCGCTGATGGCGTTCCTGCCGGCGGCCTGGACCGTGCCCAAGCGAGTCGGCCCGGCCTGGCTGGCACGGCAGCCCTTGTTGATGAATGAACCCGGCAGCGCTTTGCATCATCAGACCTTGCAATGGTTTTCGCGTGCCGGATTTTTCCCGCGCGCTCGCATCGCCCTCAACAACGGCGAGGCCATCAAGGGTCTGGTCGCTGCCGGCTATGGTGCGGCAATCCTGCCTGCTGAAGCGGGACAGTCGGTGAGCTCACTCCAGATTCAGGTCAGACCGATCACGCCGGCGATGGCGCGGCCTACTTTTCTGGCCTGCAAGAAAGCCCGGACCGTGCCGCCCTCAGTGAAGGCCGTCATGGAGGTGTTGAAGAGCAAGGCCTTTATCGTCCAGAACCCGGTTCATCAATCGGCGTGAAATGCGTTTCAGCCAGGTTCTTTCGCGCAGGTCTCCGCCACCAACGGCAGCGCCGTCACGCACGGGCAATGCACGCCGGTGAGTTCAGTCTGCACGGCGGTGCCCGACGAGGACCGGCCGGGCGGCAGACTCAGGAGATCCTGAAACGGCCGATGGTCGATGCCAGCGTATTGGCCTGCGCCTGCAAGGTCGCCGACGCTGCGGCCGACTGCTCCACCAGGGCGGCGTTCTGCTGCACCATGGAATCGAGCTGGATCACGGCACGATTGACTTCCTGAATACCACGCATCTGCTCGTCGGTCGCCCTTGCAATACCTGAAATGAGCGATTGCACATCGGCCGACTGGGTCACGATCTCGCCCATGGTGGTGCCAGCCTGGCGCACCTGTACCGATCCCGCGGAAACCCGCGAGACGGTGGTCTCCACCAGTTCCTTGACCTCGCGTGCCGCTTCCGCGCTGCGTTTGGCCAGGCTGCGTACCTCGTGGGCCACGACTGCGAAGCCGCGCCCCTGCTCGCCGGCGCGGGCCGCTTCCACGGCGGCGTTCAAGGCCAGGATATTGGTCTGGAAAGCGATGCCGTCGATGACGGTGATGATGGCACCGATCTGGCCCGATACCTTTTCGATCTCGCCGATGGTGGTCACGGCGTCGGACACCACCTTGCCACCTTGCGAGGCAATCTCGGTGGCGCTGCTGGAGCGCTGGTCCGCCTGCTTGGCGGCAGCCGTCGAGCGGCCGACCGTCTCCGAGATCTCGGCCATGGAGGCCGCTGTCTGTTCCAGACTGGCGGCGGCCGATTCGGTTCTGGTCGACAAGTCCTGGTTGGCCGTGGCGATTTCATTGGAGGCCGTACGGACCGCCTCGCTGGCATCACGGATATCGAGCATCACGTTTTGCAACTGGCCGACGAACTGGTTGAAGGAGCGTGAAATGACCGCTACTTCGTCCTTGCCCTGATCGGGCAGGCGCTGCGTGAGGTCACCGCTGCCCGAGCCGATGGCGGCCATGGCCTGGCTGACCTGTCCGAGCCGACGGAACGCCGTCGCAGTCACGGCCACACCGATGACCGAAGCGATGCCGACGATCAGGATCAGGGACAGCAGCGACGTATTGAGCAGGGAGCGTGCGCCGGCCATGGCTTCGGATTCATCGATGGCGATCACGATGCTCCAGTCGGTCCCGCGAATTTTCTGCGCACGCACCAGCTTGGCCCGGCCATCGACCACGATCTTCATCGGCGCGCTCGCTTTGTCGTCAGCAGCGGAACTCAACTGCGCGAACTCGGGAGCGATATCGGTGGCCTGCTTGAAACGCAGTTCCGCATTGGGGTGCGCGATGATGCGGCCGTTCTTGTCGATCAGCATCCCGAAACTCTCGGGTGTGGGATGAATGGCTTTGATGGTCTCCACCACGCTGTCAAGGGCCACGTCACCCACCAGCACCGCCTTGAGTTTGCCCTCACGCATCACGGGAATGGCCAGCGCCACCAGCAAGGCCTTGCTGGTACTGATATACGGAATGGCCGCCGGCTTGCCGGCCTCAACGGCACCCTTGTACCAGGGACGGGTGGTCGGGTCATAGGTAGCGGGAATATTGGGCCAGTCGGTGAACTTGGTCTTCTTGTCGGGATACCCCACGCCGACATCGAAAAATCCGCCGGCGACCTGGATCTGCTTGAGCATCGCATCGGGAGAATCGGTCAGGACGACATCCTGCAAGGAGTCGACCAGGCGCGTTTTTTCGGCGACCCAGTCACCAATCACGCGGGCATGGTCGTTCAACGAGGTGGAGAGGCTGCTGTCCGTGGCGTCCCACATGCTGTTGCGGGCAATCAGGTAATTGGCCGCGGTGCTGACCACCACGGAGAAGACAACCAGCGCAACGAAGGCGCAGATCACGCGGGCGCGAATGGAGGTGAGCATGGGAAGATAGGTAAAAGTGTTTGGGGGGACAAGACTGCAAGCAGTACAGCTCCATCCGGATGTCGGCAGGGAACAATGCCGCTGGCATTGACTGCGCCGGCGGCGGTGGCGACATCCGGAGGATAGTGATGACAGCTACATCATT
>NZ_DBIC01000257.1:12987-98767 GCF_002296545.1 Herbaspirillum sp. UBA812
AGTGATGACAGCTACATCATTTCCGGTACCTTGAGCGAGGTACCATCGTTGAAACGGCTCAGGCGATAGGGAGAGACATCGATCATCGGGCTTGCACCCGTGACCATATCCGCCACCAGTTCCCCTGCCGCCGGCCCCAGCGCGAAACCATGACCGCTGAACCCGGTGGCGAGATAGAGGCCCGGCAAGGCGGCGACGTCAGAGATGACGGGGATGAGATCGGGCGTGGTATCAATCGCGCCTGCCCACGCATAGGCCACGCGCAACTCCGACAATTGCGGAATGGCACGCTTGACGTTATCCAGCGCACGCCTGGCAAAATCGGGATCGGGACGCGGATCAAGTACCCGGCACCGCTCAAATGGCGACACTTGATCAAACGCCCAGGTACTGGTGGCTTCGGGCCCCTCCATCCACGCCCGGGAAAGACGATAGGTCAGTTTCTTGCCGATGTCGTTCTTGTAATTGCGATAGTACTGAAGCCCATTCTTCAGCCCGACGGGGGCCAGGTCAATGCGTCCGAAACCGGGCACGGCGACCGAATAGGCACCGTCAAGACGACGACGCAGCGCGAAGCCCGGGCCGCTGAAGCAGCCGCTCACGACCTCCGGCGCAACCGAAGTCCGCATGGTGGTTCCGACCACGTTGACCACCGGGAACGCAATCCCGTGACGCCGGCACAAGCGCCCGCTCCAGGCACCGCCGGCGCAGACCACGGTGGAGGCCTTGATCAGACCGCGCTCGGTCCACACACCGCTGAGACGTCCCCCGCTGGTCTCCAGGCCTCGGACGGCGCACTGCTGGTAGAGGTGCGCTCCCAGGCGCTTGGCGCCCTCCGCCAACGCAGGCGCGGCTCGCGAGGGCTCGGCTCGGCCATCGGTGGGAGACCAGACGCCGCCTTTGTAGCCCGGCCCGCCCGAAGGCGTACGCGCCTTCACTTCGGACGCACTGAGGATATGACTGACAAAGCCGATCTCCTTCGCGCGCTGGCCCCACGCGCTCCACTTGGCGAGATCCTTCTCTTCGTTGGTGGCGTACAGAATTCCTTCACGGCGGAAGCCCAGATCGATCTGGATCTCGTCGCGCAGTTCGTTCCAACGTCGCAGACTGCGCATGGCGAGCGGCAATTCGAACAGATCACGGTTCTGCTGGCGCACCCATCCCCAGTTGCGGCCAGACTGTTCGCCGCCGACGATGCCCTTTTCAAGGATGGCCACGGAGATGCCGCGCCTGGCCAGCTCATAGCCGATCGAGGTGCCGACGATGCCGGCACCGATGACCACGACATCGACTTCACTGACAAACTCGGGCGAATCATAAACTTCTTCCACTCTCAGCATGGCACTGGTCCGATCTCTCAGTCTCTGGTCTACAAGAAAAATCCGCCTTACAGCGGTGGCCATGAACGCCTGCACCAGGCGGTCACATGTCTTGCGAAATCCTGTTGCAACTTCACCGGGATGCGATTACCCGTGGCAGAATCAACGGCATCTGCGGATCGCTGAGGACAGCGATACCCGCATTCACTCTTTTGCCTCAGGCATTGCCTGCTCTGCAGGCGCGGCGGGACGCTCATCGTCGGCCCGATTGGTCAGCACGTGGCGCAAAAACTCCCGGGTGCGCGCTTCGCGGGGCGCACCAAGGACTTGTCTGGCCTCCCCCTCTTCGATGATGAGGCCGGCGTGGAGAAAGCAAACGCGGTCAGCCACTTCGCGCGCAAAGCCCATTTCGTGCGTGACGACCAGCATGGTCATGCCTTCCCGCGCCAAGGTCCGCATGACACTGAGGACCTCGCCGACGAGCTCGGGATCGAGTGCAGAAGTCGGCTCGTCGAACAAGATGGCCTTGGGCTTCATCGCCAGTGATCTTGCAATCGCCACCCGCTGTTGCTGGCCGCCCGATAGCTGATGCGGATAGGCATGGATCTTCTGCCCCAATCCGACCTTGTTGAGCATCTCGATGGCTTCCCGGCGCGCTTGTTCAACCGGCAGCCGCTTGACGTGCACCGGGCCTTCCATCACGTTCTCCAGCGCGGTCCGATGCGGGAACAGGTTGAATCGCTGAAAGACCATGCCGACCTGGGTACGCAATTGATTGATGTGGCGCGAACGCTGCTCGACCACCTGATTCAACAACCGGATTTCCCCCGAATCGTAGGATTCAAGCGCATTGATACAGCGAAGCAGCGTCGATTTACCGGAGCCGGATGCGCCGATCAGGCAAACGACCTCGCCTTCCTTCACCTCCAGGGAAATCCCTTTGAGGACGGAGAAGTCCCCGAAATTCTTGGTCACGTTCTTGATTTCAATCATCGCCGGCTCACTTCACCTTGTGTTTTCCAAAACGTCTCTCCAGCATCTTGGTGAGACTCATCAATGGCAGGCTCATCGCCAGGTAGCCCACGGCAATGAGCGTATAGACCTCAAGGTTCTGAAAGGTGGCGGCTGCGAGCAAGGTTCCCTGCCGCGTCATTTCCGTGACGGTGATGGTGGAGGCCAGCGAGGAATCCTTGAGCATCGAGACCAGCGTATTGCTGTACGGTGGCAGGGCGACCTTGATGGCCTGCGGCAGGATGACCCGCGTCATGGTCTTGACCCGGCCCATGCCGATCGACTGCGCGGCCTCATATTGCCCCATGTCCACCGATTCGATGCCGGACCGGATGATCTCGGCCACATAAGTCGAATAGCCGAACGCGAGACCGATGATACTGGCCTGCAAGGCGCTGAGCTGAATATGAATCGAGGGAAAGACGAAGTAGATATAGAACAGCAAGACGATCATCGGCAGGCCGCGGACGATGTTGATCAGGGTCGCCGTGACCTGCCGCACCGGGGCATGGCGGGACATCTTCAGCAGGGCCCAGACCAGACCCAGCAGCGTGCTCAACACCAGGCAGCTGAGGGTGATGAAAATCGTCATCCCCGCCCCTTGCAACAGGATCGGCACAAAGTCCGCCATATCATTCCAACGCATTGTCTTCCCTCTGATGATGATTGCTGGAGGTGACGGAGCAGCCTCCGTCACGCCGGTCCCGAACCCGGGCTGAAAGACACGTCAGTCGACGAAGTTCCATTTCTTCAGGATCTGGTCCAACGTGCCATCGGCCTTGATCTTGACCAGTCCATCATTGATCTTGGTCAGCAGCGCGGTATTGCCCTTCTTGACGCCAAAGGCAATCGGCACCTTGCGCAGTGGCTTGAAGCCATCGACTACACGGCATCCTTGCAGGGCACCGTTGGCTTCCTGGGCTTTCCAGATCGGGTAATCATTGAAGCCTGCGGTAATGCGGCCCAAGGCAACGTCACGCGCCATATCGGCAGCGGTGTTGTACAGCTTCACTTCCTTGAAGATGCCAAGCTTCATCAACTCTTCCGACGTCTCTTCTCCTGCACCGGCACCGATGACGGTTCCGGCCAGATCCTGGATGGTGCGATATTGCTTCTTGTCCGAGGCACTGACGATGATGCCTTTTCCGAATTCGGCTACCGGCTCAGAGAAATCGACGACTTCCTTGCGCTTCGGGGTGGGCGACATCCCGGCCACAATGAGATCGATCTTGTCCGAGACCACGGACTGCACCAGTGCGGAAAAAGGAACGATGTCGAAGGAGATTTCAAATCCCTCCCGCTTGCCGATTTCGCGGATCACATCCGGCATCACGCCTTCAATCTGCTGCGTCTTGATGTTCAGGAATGCATTGGGCACGCTGGAAGGTGTCGTTCCGGCAGAGACTTTGGCGGGCCCTGCCGCCTGAGCCTGAGTCATCGTGACCAGCATCAGGCAGGTCGCCAGGCCGGAGGCCAGGTTGCGCAAGGCGCGAGCGATGTGCTTCTTGGAAGCACGGGGAGAGATACAGGGGTGCATAGCCGATCCTTAACAAAGTGGTTCTGACAAGTTCTGGAAAACAGGCAATGAAGAGGAGGACTCTTCTTTTCAATCGAACATTCGAACAATTGAACGACTGCACAATTGAACGACTACATAATTGAACGACTACATAATTGAAGCGCCGCGCAAGACACACTGCAATTTCGTGACTACCCATCTGCACTACCTGCCGCAAAGCGAAACTTTCCGGCAATCTGCTGGCAAACGTGACTACGGGCACTGGCCGCCCTGAGCTCGGGGCGTACCGGCTACCGCGTTTTCTTCAAAAGAAAACTGCACATTCCAAAACGCATACAAGATTTCTTCAGGCGGCGAACGCACCTGAAAGCCACTCCAATCAGGAGGAAGCGAGCAAAGTTGCCAGCCGCGGCATGAGATAACGTGCCAGGCGGCGTGCAAGCTCAATGGCGCTGGCGACCTTCCCATCGCAAGCTTCCGTGATGCCGCATGGCTCATCACGATGATTTGACAAATGGCGGAAGACCCCTGCCGCTGCCGTACCTTCCCGGGCAACCCCGTCGCCCGTGCAAAAAATGTGCCTCGCCCGGCATTGTTGCCTCGGGCCTGCTCCAAGACAGAATGTCTGCCCGCCGTCTCCTGAAAAATGCGATGACCGCTACATACTCACCAATACAAACCGCACTACGGGCGGAGTGAACCATCGCAGCTCAACGGCACCTTCAAGCATTCGCTGCCAGGATGCCCGTGAACTCCGACCAGGGATCGTTTTCCCTACTGAATCAAGCGCGTGAAATATTATTTATAAATTTCATTATAGTGAATTCAGAATGAAATTCTAGGCCTGTGGTTAAAATAACTCATGTTTTTATCCGGCCTGCTTCCTGTTCACTTTTTCGGTGCGCCGCGCCCCTGATTGGACGCACGAAGGCCCCATATCGGGGCCGGATTTCAGAGATGAACAATGGGGGGTTGCGTATTCATCACCCACAGGAGACGTGCGGGCTTTGCGCTCTCGTTATGCACGCTGTGTGGAATGGTACTGGCGAACTGGAAGCTGTCACCGGACTTGAGTTCGACCCGGCTGCCGCCAAGATTGAGGACTACCGATCCCTCGATGACCACCCCGGCCTTCTCGCCAACCCCGATCAGCACTTCATCGGAACCGGCCCCTGGCGGGATCAGGATGATCATCATCTTGAGATCATGATTTCCCTGCGGCGACAGCAACTCCTTCTGCATGCCTTGACTGCCTACATCGAAGACCGGGCGGTCTTTGGCGCGCCGCACCACGTCGCGGGCAACATAATCCGGGGTGGCCTCGGCATCCTCCAGCAAGGCACTCAGCGGAACTGAGAGCGCCACTCTCAGACGCTCAAGGATACGCATCGACGGATTGGCCTTGTTACGTTCGACCTGGCTGACCGTCCCCACGGAAACGCCGGCGGCAGCCGCCAGCTCGTTGACCGACATCCCCCGCTCCAGACGAAGCGCCTTCAGGCGCGCCCCCACATCCGCATGCGGAGCAGCAGCCGGATCCTTTTTCTTGATTTTCATTTGCGTCATTGCTTCATTTGCTTTCTCTGGAAACCTCATGGTGATTTCAGGACACCGGAAGCTGGTGCCTTCGCACATTTTATTGCAGGAGCACATGGCGGATGCCGGAAAACTTGTTGATCATTATATTGAACAATGTCATATTGCGTTGAACGTTCGAAGGGAAGCTTCCGGCGTTGTTTCATTGCATTTTTCACTGCAGGAAGCGACTCTGTCCACCGCTTCCAGCAGACAGTCATGCGATGGCCAGCCTTTGACGCCGCATGACCTGCCACCCGCGCAGGGCCATCGGCTGATTCTGGCAGGCCGTAACGTGAGCCGGATCGGCAGTCACCCTCCACGACGACCAGATAAATCCAATTGACGCTGAATCATTGGGGACGATGGAAACATGTCGGAATTAGTGAAGCTTGACCGGTTCGATATCCGGATCCTCAGCCTCTTGCAACGCAACGGCCGCATGACGAATGTGGATCTCTCCAACGAGATCGGCCTGTCGCCGAGCCCATGCCTGCATCGGGTGAGACGTCTGGAGAAGGCTGGCTATATCGCCGGATATGGTGCCCACATCCATCTGGAAAAGCTGGGGCATGTTCAGTTCGTGTTCACCCAGGTCACGCTCTCCGGTCACACGCGCGGCGATTTTGAGAAATTTGAAACCCTGGTGCGTGACGTGGATGAAATCGTGGAGTGTCATCTCATCAGCGGTGCGTTTACCTATCTTCTGAAATTCGTGACGCGCGATTTGGGGCATTACCAGCGTGTGGCAGAAGACGTGCTGAGAGAAAAAGGAAACGTCGAGAAATACTTCAGTTACATCGTCATCGCTTCGCCCTCGCTCAAGGGACAATACCCGCTGGACAAGCTGGCTTGAGCTGCTGGCCGACTGTGCGCTGAAGGACTGCGGGTCTTCCTGATCGAAGTCGCTGCAAGCGGCCAGGCTCTCTTCGACAGCTTCAAGGGTATTGGTCTTACCAATAAACTGGTAATATCCAGTTTCCCCAAACGACAGCCCTCGACCTGTCGCCCGCCCTCGGCACGCTGAGGCCGAGCCACGGCAAAAAGGCGTCATTCAGAGACAATCATTTCTCAAAGGAAACACGATGAAATTACTGCGTTACGGCCCGGTGGGGCAGGAAAAGCCCGGCGTCCTCGACCAATCCGGCAAGATCCGCGATCTGTCCGCCTACATCAAGGACGTCAACGGTGCCGTACTGGATGACGCTTCCCTGGACAAGATCCGCAAGCTGGACCTGGAAAGCCTGCCCGCCGTGGAAGGCTCGCCGCGCATCGGCGCCTGCGTCGGCAACATCGGCAAATTCATCTGCATCGGCCTGAACTACGCCGATCACGCCGCCGAATCCAACCTGCCCATCCCGGCCGAACCCGTCGTGTTCAACAAGTGGACCTCCGCCGTGGTCGGCCCCAATGACGACGTCAAGATCCCCCGCGGCTCCAAGAAGACCGACTGGGAAGTCGAACTGGGCGTGGTCATCGGCAAGGGCGGCAGCTACATCGACGAGAAGGACGCCATGTCCCACGTGGCCGGCTATTGCGTGGTCAACGACGTCTCCGAGCGCGAATACCAGATCGAACGCGGCGGCACCTGGGACAAGGGCAAGGGCTGCGATACCTTCGGCCCCATCGGCCCCTGGCTGGTCACCCGCGATGAAGTCGCTGATCCGCAAAAGCTGGGCATGTGGCTGGAAGTGGATGGCAAGCGCTACCAGAACGGCAATACCAGCACCATGATCTTCGGCGTGGCGCACATCGTTTCCTACCTGTCGCGCTTCATGAGCCTGCAGCCAGGCGACGTCATCTCCACCGGCACGCCGCCGGGCGTGGGCATGGGCGTCAAGCCGGAAGCCGTCTACCTGCGCGCCGGCCAGACCATGCGCCTGGGCATCGACGGCCTCGGCGAACAGCAGCAGAAGACCATCGACGCCTGATCCATCAGGATCACCGCGTTACCCCGCGCCGCCAGTCGGCGGCGCGGTTGCATCCCCATCGAAGTCCACAAGAACAAGAACGACCATGCGCGGGCGCATGTCCGCCTGCGCGATCCAATGACCGCAACAGGGAAGGAGAAGACACAATGAATCACTACGATTTCCAGGGCCGCAGCGCCATCATCACCGGCGGTGCCCAGGGCTTCGGCTATGCCGTGGCCGAACGCCTGCTGCAAGGCAAGGCCAAGGTGGTGCTGTGGGACATGGACGATAAAGCGCTGGCCGAGGCCCGCGCCAAGCTGGAACCGCTGGGCAATGTCGAGACTGTCCGCGTGGATATCTCCGACCAGTCCGACGTCCAGCAAGCCATCGAAGCCACCGAAAAACTCACCCAGTCCATCGACATTCTGGTGCACAGCGCCGGCATCGCCGGACAGAACAATCCGGTGGCGGACTACTCGCCTGAAGAATGGCGCCGCGTGATCGACATCGATCTCAACGGCGCCTTCTACGTCAACCAGGTGGTAGTCCAGCGCATGATCGCGCAGAACTACGGCCGCATCGTCAATATCGCCTCCATCGCCGGCAAGGAAGGCAATCCCACCGCCTCCGCCTACAGCGCCGCCAAGGCCGGCATGATCGCCCTCACCAAGAGCCTGGGCAAGGAAACCGCGACCCGCAACATCGCCGTCAACGCCATCACCCCGGCCGCCGCGCAGACCCGCATCCTGGAGCAATGCACCCAGGCCCACATCGATTACATGCTCTCCAAGATCCCGCGTGCGCGCTTCGTGAAAGTGGAAGAGCTGGCGGCGATGGTGGCGTGGCTGGTGTCCGAGGAGAATTCCTTCACCACGGCATCCGTCTTCGATCTCTCGGGCGGACGAGCTACCTACTGATGGCGCGGGGCGCGGCCCCCGGTCATCGTCGGTGGAAGTGACGCAGAATGCTTCATTTGCGCCGCTACCCACCGTGGTTGCGGCCTGCCCAAAACAAGAAACCCGCCAGGATGTGAATGGCGGGTTTCTTGTTTGTGGCGTCGGCTTCGTCGCTTCGGCGCTTTGTCAGCGCAAGGCCGGTCGCGGCGGCGTGATGTCTACCGGTGGGCGGCTCGCCACTTCCTCGCTGCCGTAGCCCACCTGGTCCTGCGCCAGCACCTTGAACTGACTCACCACCTCGGACAGGCGTGCGGCCTGTTCCTGCATGGCTTCGGCGGCAGCAGCAGCCTGTTCGACCAGAGCGGCGTTCTGCTGGGTGGTCTGGTCCATGTCGGTGATGGCCAGATTGACCTGGCTGATGCCGTCACTCTGCTCGCTGCTGGCGGCCGTGATCTCGGAGACGATGTCGGCGACCTGACGCACGCTGGCCACCACTTCGTCCATGGTCGTGCCGGCACGTTCCACCAGCTCGCTGCCGGAACCGACCTTGGCCACCGAGTCATCGATCAGGGTCTTGATTTCCTTGGCGGCCGAGGCCGAGCGCTGCGCCAGCGAACGCACTTCCGAGGCCACCACCGCGAAGCCCCTGCCCTGCTCGCCTGCACGGGCCGCTTCCACGGCGGCATTCAGGGCCAGGATGTTGGTCTGGAAGGCGATGCCGTCGATGACGCTGATGATGTCGACGATCTTGCGCGAGGATTCATTGATGGAACCCATGGTCGAGATCACCTGCGACACCACTTCCCCGCCCTGCTGTGCCACCGAGGAAGCGGAGGCCGCCAGCTGGTTGGCCTGGCGGGCGTTGTCGGCATTCTGGGCCACGGTGGAGGTCAGTTCTTCCATGGCCGAGGCAGTTTCTTCCAGGGCACCGGCCTGGCGTTCGGTACGCGCCGAGAGGTCGAGGTTGCCGGTGGCGATCTCGCGCGAGGCGGTGCCGATGGCATCGGTGCCGCTGCGCACCTGGCCGACGATGCGCGCCAGGTTACCGGTCATGGCGTGCAAGGCGTGCATCAGTTTGCCGGTTTCATCCTTGCGGGTGACCAGCTCGTCATCGACACGGGTGGTGAGGTCGCCGGCGGCCACGGCTTCGGCCACATTGACTGCCTTTTCCAGCGGCCGCGTGATGCCCAGCGCCAGGCTACGGGCGAACAGCCAGCCCAGCACAACTTGCAGGATGGCCAGGCCGATCATGAGGTTGCGGCTTTCGTGATAGACCTGCTGGATGTCCTTGGCCACCTGGTCGATATTGGCGCGCTGCAGATTGAGCAACTGCTGCAGCAGATCCAGATAGCCCTTGGCTGCGACATCGAAGGGGCCGGCCAGGATCTTGGCAGCTTCCTCGGCGTTGCCGTCGGCCTTGGCCTTGGAGATGGCGTCACGATGCTTGATGTAATCCTTGCGCACCTCGCCCAGCTTGGAGAAGACAGCTTTCTCTTCCGGCGATTCGATCAGGGCTTCGATGGCCTTCTGCTGTTCGGTGGACATGCGGCTGGCCTCGGCCGCATCGGCCGCGAAGAAGCTGGCCAGGCTGGGATCGGCACTCTTGGCAATGGCCGTAGTCCGGCGCACGCTGGTGTGGATGGTGCGATACCAGTCGGAGACCAGGCGTTCCTTGGTCAGCGGCTCGTGCATCATTTCGTCGGTGGCGGCGGCGATGCCTTGCAGACGCCAGATCGACAGCGCGACGACCACGCTGGCTGCGGCCAGGATGACGGCAAAACCCAGGCCAAGGCGGCGGCCGATCTTCATGTTGGCGAAATAGCTCATCGTTTTCTCTTATGCGCAGTAGGTGGAGGGGTAGACCGGCACATCTACGGACCGGTCTCAGGCGCTTCGGCTTCATGGTGCGACGAATACCGCCGCGGTGCGATCAGGGATTTCCTGACAACAAGCTGTCATCGCGGCAACGGCAAGACCGCAGCCACTTCAGCTTGCTGGCTTGCACACGACGGGATGCGCCCTGTGCCAACCTGGAGTACGAAGCCTGCCCGTGACGCGCACATGCACTCGACAACGCCTCAGCAATACGGAGGCTCGCGCCGGCTTGCGAGGCGCCATTGTTGCCGTGAAGACAGAAGGCAGGCATTCGTAATTTCACTTACTGACGACATGTCAGCGTTGAGCTATGGCGCAATGGTACGCGCCTGCGGCCGATTCAAAGATGAAAAAAGGATGCCGAAGCATCCTTTCCATTTGGTTTGACCGGATGTGGGCAGTTTATTGCTGCGCCGCGTAATCCGCGATGGTCTGGGTCGCCGGGAAGTGCACCGTGAAGGTACTGCCGTGATCCGGCACCGAGGCAATATCCAGCGTGGCATGGTGGCGCAGCAGCACGTGACGCACGATGGCCAGGCCCAGGCCCGTACCCTGGGTCTCGCGCGAACGGCTCTTGTCGACGCGATAGAAGCGTTCGGTCAGGCGCGAGATATGTTCGGGACTGATGCCGATGCCGGTATCCTGCACCGCGAAATGTGCGCCCTGCTCATCGCTCTGCCAGCGCAGGGTGATGGTGCCGCCTTCCGGGGTATAGCGCACGGCATTGGTGACCAGGTTGGTGAAGGCGCTGCGCAATTCCTCGGCATTGCCCTTGAGGTCGGGGCCGTCAACGATGAGGCGGATGTCGTGCTTGCCCGCCGACAGTGCCAGTCCTTCCTCGGCGATGCGCTCCAGCAGCGGCTGTACGCGCAGCACTTCGGAGCGTAAGGGATAGTCGATCGATTCCAGGCGCGTCAGCGTGAGCATGTCGTCGATCAGGTTCTGCATGCGCTGGCCCTGCTCGGTCATGAGCTTCAGGTGGGCCATGCGAGTGGACTCTTCCAGGTTCGGCTGCGCCAGCGCAATTTCCAGGAAACCGTTGATGACGGTCAGCGGCGTGCGCAGTTCGTGCGAGGCATTGGCCACGAAGTCTCGGCGCATCATGTCGATGCGCTGCGATTCGGTGACGTCGTGGGTGACCAGGATCTGGCGGCGGTTCTCGAAGGGGATGATCTGGATGATCAGCTTGCGCTCATGCAGGGCCAGCGTGAGCGGCTGCTCGTAGCGGCCCAGGATGATGTAGTCGATGAAGGCCGGATTGCGGATCAGGTTGGTGACCCGCATGCCCTTGTCGCGGTCCAGCTTCAGGCCCAGGTGCGACTGCGCCGCCGGGTTGCACCATTCGAGGAAGAGCACGTCGTCCATGATCACCACGCCATCCGGCAGCAGGCTCATGGCCTGGCGGAAGCGCGCCAGCCACTCGGCCAGTTCGGCCTGGTTGCGTTCATCGTCGCGGCGCATGCGGTACAGGCGCGCATAGACATCGGTCCAGGCCCCCCAGCCATCGGGCAGGCGCGACTGGCCGGAATCATCCAGCCAGGTCGACAGGCGCAGCAGGTAGTGCAGGTGCGTGATCATCATCGCGCCCACGCCCAGCACCGCCGTGACCAGCCCGATGATGGGGCCGAAGAAGAAACCGACGACTCCTGCTCCGGCCAGGCACAACACCAGGCGCAATACAGCAGGAATCCAGAACAGAAGTTGTGGACTCATTGATTTGACAGATAAATCTGGGAAGCGCCCGCGCGCCGGATTTTTAATTTTATTGATTATGAACGACGCGGGCTGTTTGGTCTTTGATCTTTATTTACTCGATCTTTATTTGGTCGAGAGCATGTAGCCGACGCTGCGCACGGTCTTGATGAGGTACTCGGCATCGCGCAGGGCCTTGCGCAGGCGCAGCACGTGGACATCCACGGTGCGTTCCTCGATCACCACGTGGTCGCCCCAGACGCGGTCGAGCAGCTGGCTGCGCGAGAACACGCGATCAGGATGCGCCAGGAAAAACTTCAGCAGCTTGTATTCGGCATGGCCGATATCGATGCGTGCGCCCGACAGGCTCACCGAGCAGCTGGCAGGATCGAGCGTGACCGGACCGGCCGACATCACTTCCTGGGCGTGCTCCGGGCTCTTGCGGCGCAGGAGGGCCTTGATGCGCGCGGTCAGTTCGCGCGGCGAGAAGGGCTTGGTGATGTAGTCGTCGGCACCGTTGTCGAGGCCGGCGATCTTGTCTTCTTCCATGCTCTTGGCGGTGAGCATGATGACCGACAGTTGCTGCAGCTGGCGATCGGCGCGGATGCGCGAGAGCAGGTGCAACCCGCTGCGGTCGGGCAGCATCCAGTCCAGCAGCACCAGTTGCGGGGCGCGGTGCTGGACGAAATCCCAGGCCGCGGCCGCGTTGGAGACGACGAAACTGGACCAGCCTGCTTCCTTGAGCGTGAAGGCAATCAGTTCGGCAATGGAGGGTTCGTCTTCGACGATGAGGATAGTAGTCATGATAGTCAGGCTGGTAAGCAGTATCGCGGGTCTCCCCTCCGCAATCCGGTGCTGGCAGCGCTTCCCCCGCTGCCAGTACCGGTGCCGTCGTGCTTAGTCTTCTTCCTCGAGCGTCTTGGCCGAACCGAAGTCGGTATGGCGGATATCCTTGCCACCGACCACGTAGACCACGTATTCGGCGATGTTCTTGGCATGGTCGCCGATGCGTTCGATGGCCTTGGCCACCCACAGGGTGTCGATGGAACCGGAGATGGTGCGCGGGTCTTCCATCATGAAGGTGATGAGGCTGCGGGTGATGGAACGGAAACCGTGGTCGATGCGTTCGTCCTGCTTGATCAGTTCGGCAGCCTGCTTGTCATCGAGGCGGGCGAAGGAGTCCAGGGCGCTGCGCAGCTGGTCCATGGCCTGTTCGGCGATCAGGCTCACGGTTTCGTAGTGCGAGACCAGGCCGATGCCGCGCTTGTGCAGGTGGATGGCGGTCCGGGCGATCTTGGTCGCCTCGTCGCCCACGCGTTCCAGATCGGTGATGATCTTGATGGTGGCCATGACGGTACGCAGGTCATTGGCGGTCGGCTGGCGACGCACGATGAGGTGGCTGCAGGCGTCGTCGAGTTCGACTTCGAGGCGATTGACGGCTTCGTCGTCCTTCATCACGCGATGGGCGACGTCGAGGTTGCCGTTGCGGAAGGCCGCAATCGCGTCCTGGAACTGGTGTTCCACCATGCCGCCCATGGCGAGCACCTTGGAGCGGATCTGCTCCAGATCCTGGTCATACTGTTTGGAGGAATGATCGCCGGTCATGTGACGTCCCTAAAAAGAATTTCTATAAATAATATATACGGTGCAATGACTACTCTGTGGAATCGTCGTATCGGCGTAGCGAGCGCTTCGAGTTCGCGTCGAGAAGCGCAGCCGTACTGGGGTACGGCGAGCATCGCAGACGCGAAATCGGAGCGCGCAGTAGCCGAGACGGCGGTTCAGCCGAAACGGCCGGTTATGTAGTCTTGGGTTTCCTTGCGCACCGGATTCATGAAGATCTGGTCGGTCTCGCCAAACTCCACCAGCTCGCCCAGGTACATGTAAGCGGTGTAATCCGAGCAGCGCGCCGCCTGCTGCATGTTGTGGGTCACGATGGCGATGGTGTAGTCGTTCTTGAGCTCACCGATCAGTTCTTCCACCTTGGCCGTCGAAATCGGATCCAGTGCCGACGTCGGTTCATCCAGCAGCAGCACTTCCGGCTTCACGGCCACGCCGCGTGCGATACACAGACGCTGTTGCTGACCACCGGAGAGCGACAGGCCGCTCTTGTGCAGCTTGTCCTTCACTTCACCCCACAGTGCCGCCTTGTTGAGCGCCCATTCGACGCGCTCATCCATCTCGCCCTTGGGCAGGTTTTCATACAGGCGGATACCGAAGGCGATGTTGTCGTACACCGACATCGGGAACGGGGTCGGCTTCTGGAACACCATGCCGACCTTGGCGCGCAGCATGTTCAGATCCTGGCCCGGTTCGAGGATGTTGTTGCCGGCATACATGATCTTGCCTTCGGCGCGCTGGCCGGGGTACAGGTCATACATGCGGTTGAAGGTACGCAGCAGCGTCGACTTGCCGCAGCCCGAGGGGCCGATGAAGGCGGTGACCTTGCCTTCGAAGATGTTCAGGTTGATGTTCTTCAAACCCTGGAATCCGCCGTAGTAGAAGTTCAGTTGCGAAACTTCCAGCGTGGTCTTCTGGGCCGCAGCGGCGTTGAGAGGTGCGGTCGAAGCGTGGCTTGCCATTTGATGAGCAGTAGTCATGTCGGTCACTTGGAGAATTAGCCGGGGATTTGTTGTTTGAACAGGGTGCGCGAGAGCACGTTGAGCAGCAGCACGCTGAAGGTGATCAGCAAGGCGCCGCCCCATGCCAGCGAGACCCAGTTGTCATACGGGCTCATGGCGAACTGGTTGATCACCACCGGCAGGTTGGCGATCGGACGGTTCATGTTGGTGCTGAAGAACTGGTTGTTCAGCGCGGTGAACAGCAGCGGAGCGGTCTCACCCGAGATACGCGCCACGGCCAGCAGCACGCCGGTCACCACGCCCGCCTTGACGGCACGCAGGCGCACGATGATGGCCACCTTCCAGCGCGGGGCACCCAGCGCGAAGGCCGCTTCACGCAGGCCGCTCGGCACCAGCTTCAACATGTTGTCGGTGGTACGCACCACCACCGGAATGGCAATCAGCGAAATGGCGAAGGTACCGGCCCAGCCCGAGAAGTGGTTCACGTTGGCCACGTAGATGGCGTAGATGAACAGGCCAATCACGATCGACGGTGCCGACAGCATGATGTCGGTAACGAAGCGAGTGACCTGGGCCAGCTTGCTTTCCTCGCCGTATTCGGCGAGATAGACGCCGGCCAGGATGCCGATCGGGGTGCTGATGATGGTGCTGATACCGACCATCAGCAGCGAGCCGACGATGGGGTTCAGCAGGCCGCCGCCGGCATCGCCCGGACCGGGGGTGTTTTCGGTCAGCAGGCCCAGGTTCAGCGCGGCCACGCCCTTGAAGACCAGGGTCAGCAGGATCCAGGCCAGCACGAACAGGCCCAGGCCCATGGCCAGGAAGGAGAACAGCATGCCCATGCGATGCTGCATCAGGCGACGGCGGTAGACGGGGTTCATGGCTTGCGCCTGGTCGGTGCTTTTCACACCGGCTTGTACGGTCTGGCTCATTATTTGGCTCCTTCCTTGCGGGTCATGCCCATGAGCATGATCTTGGCGGCGGACAGAACGATGAAGGTGATGACGAACAGGATCAGGCCCAGTGCAAACAGCGAGGACACGTGCAGCTTGCTGGAGGCTTCGGCGATTTCATTGGCCAGGGTCGAGGCAATCGAGTTGCCGGCCGAGAACAGCGACCAGGACAAGCGGTGCGAGTTGCCGATCACGAAGGTGACCGCCATGGTCTCGCCCAGCGCACGGCCGAGGCCCAGCATCACGCCACCGACCACACCGGTCTTGGTGTAGGGCAGCACCACCTTGCGCACCACTTCCCAGCGGGTGCAGCCGAGACCGTAGGCCGATTCCTTCAGCACTGCGGGGACGACTTCAAACACGTCGCGCATCACCGAGGAGATGAAGGGGATGATCATCACCGACAGGATCAGGCCGGCGGTCAGGATGCCGATACCCATGGTCGGGCCGGAGAACAGCACGCCGATGCCGGGGATCTGGCCCAGGGTGGCCTTCAGGAAGGGCTGGCCGTATTCGGAGAACAGCGGCGCGAACACGAACAGGCCCCACATGCCGTAGATGATGGAGGGCACACCCGCCAGCAGTTCCACACAGGTGCCCAGCGGGCGGCGCAGCCTGGCCGGGCAGATTTCGGTCAGGAACAGGGCGATGCCGAAGCTGACCGGGAAGGCGATCAGCAAGGCGATGATCGAGGTCGACAGCGTGCCGACGATGGCGATCATGGCGCCAAATTCGTTATTGGTCGGATCCCATTCGACGCGCGTGATGAAGCCGGGGCCGAAGGCCTGGAACGCCGGGGCGGCACCGATGATGAGGGAAACGATGATCCCGCCCAGCATCAGCAGCACGGACAGGGCGAAGATCAGGGTGATCTTGTGGAAAAAGAAATCCTGCAGACGCTGGTGGCGCATGACGACCATCAGCTTCTCGCGCGCAGCTTGCGCGCTTTCAGTCTCTGTCGGGGATTTTTTGACTTCGGTATTCGACATTGCCGTGGTGGAATAATTAGCGCTCATTTGAATTCACCATTAAAACGGGCCATCGCCGCGAATGCTCTGTGCTCCAGAGTTGCTCGTTCTCGCTGCGATGACCCGAATGCTCCGTAGGGGAGAGGCTGCTATGACCGGATGTTCATGGCATCCGGCCGGACTGGGCTTGGCTTACCAGAGAGCCTTGCCGCTGCTGTCCTTGACGTTGCTCTTCCAGGAATCTTCCACCAGCTTGGTGACCGAATCCGGCAGGGGCACGTAGTCCAGTTCAGCAGCAACCTTGCCGCCGTTCTTGTAGGCCCAGTCGAAGAACTTCAGGACTTCCTTGCCCTTGGCGCCATCGCCAGCCTGTTCCTTGTGCAGCAGGATGAAGGTGGCGCTGGAGATCGGCCACGATTCCTTGCCGGCTGCATCGGTGAAGTCAACAGCGAAGCCCGGGGTCTTGGCCCAGTCGCCAGCGGCGGTGGCAGCCTTGAAGGTGGAATCGTCCGGGGAGACGAAGTTGCCATCCTTGTTCTTCAGCTGGGTGTAGTTCAGCTTGTTCTTCTTGACGTAGGCGTACTCGACATAGCCGATTGCGCCCTTGACCTTCTGCACGTTGGCGGCAACGCCTTCGTTACCCTTGCCACCCACGCCGGTCGGCCACTTGACGGCAGTACCGGCACCGATCTTGCTCTTGAAGTCGGCGTTGGCCTTGGAAAGGTAGGAGGTGAAGACGTAGGAAGTGCCCGATGCGTCCGAACGGTAGACGACGGTGATGTCTTCATTCGGCAGCTTCACGCCCGGGTTCAGGGCGGTGATTTCAGCGGCGTTCCACTTGGTGATCTTGCCGGCGTAGATGTCGCCCAGCACTTGGCCCGACAGCTTGATCTGGCCGGGGGTCACGCCGTCCAGGTTGACCACGGGAACCACGCCACCGACGACGGCGGGGAACTGGGTCAGGCCGGCCTCAGCCAGTTCGCTTTGCGGCAGCGGGGCGTCGGAGGCGCCGAAATCGACGGTCTTGGCCTTGATCTGCTTGATGCCACCGCCCGAGCCGATGGATTGGTAGTTCAGGCTGTTGCCGGTGGCGGCCTTGTACAGCTCAGCCCACTTGGCGTAGACCGGGTACGGGAAGGAGGCGCCTGCGCCGGTGATTTCTGCTGCATGCACGGCACCGCTGAAAGCGAAAGCGCCAGCCACTGCGATTGCAACAGACTTGATCAGATGGTTAAAACCCATTTCTGCTACTCCTATGATTTTGAAGAGAGGACGGTCACCGAGAAACATCACGTCGGGAGGGATGACTTTCGAGACAGGGCGAACTTTAACCAGCTAATGTGACGAGTTTATGACCCGAACTTGTCATTCAGTCCAGATTGCACGGCCCTCCACGCCGCACTGCAACATCCCCTCCCCGGCCCCCGGCAACCGGCCGAAAACCCGCATGCCACGCGCAGTGCGGCTTTCCTGACAGTTTGATGTCACTGGCGCCGAAGATGACACCAAGGATTGCCTGCAGACAAATATGATTTTGTCATCATATAGAGATGGATTTATACTGAAGCAAATATGACAAAGCAGCCAAGGTGTTGTCATAAACTCGTCATACCTCCTAAATACACTGCCCGCTCTAAGTGGATGGACAGGGACCATTGATGACCAGAAAAGCAAAGCCGGAGAGCAGTACCCAACCTGAACTTCCCGCCAGTACGATTTACCTCAACCGTGAACTGTCACAACTGGCCTTCAACCGCCGCGTGCTGGCCCAGGCCGAAGATGACAGCGTGCCGCTGCTGGAGCGCCTGCGCTATTTGTGCATTTGCAGCAGCAACCTCGATGAATTTTTCGAAGTGCGCATCGCCAGCCTGCTGGCCAACCGCATCGAGGGCGAGAACATCGACCCGCCCGAACTGCGCGCCGCGCTCGAACGCACCAGCGCCGAATGCCACCGCATCGTCACGCGCCAATATGAACTCCTGAACGAAGAGATCCTGCCGCAGCTGGCCGCCAACGGCATCCACCTGCTGCGCCATGACGACCGCAACGAAGCGCAGCGCGCCTGGGTGAAGCACTATTTCGAGCAGCACGTGCGGCCGCTGCTGACGCCCATCGGGCTGGATCCGGCCCACCCCTTCCCGCAGGTGCACAACAAGAGCCTCAATTTCATCATCGAGCTCTCCGGCAAGGATGCCTTCGGACGCGGCACGGCCATCGTCATCGTCAAGGCACCACGCGTGCTGCCGCGCGTGATCAAGCTGCCGGACCACCTGTCGGCCAAGGGGCAATCCTCGTTCTGCCTGCTGTCCTCGGTGATCCATGCGCATATCGCGGACCTGTTCCCGGGCCGCGACATCACCGCCTATTCGCAATTCCGCGTCACCCGCAACAGTGACCTGTGGGTCGATGAAGAAGAGGTCAAGAACCTGCGCCAGGCGCTGGAGACCGAATTGCAGAGCCGCCAGTTCGGCGTGGCGGTGCGCCTGGAAGTGGCGGCCAACTGCCCGGAACACCTGGCGCAGTTCCTGCTGAACCAGTTCAACATCGAGCGCAATCGTCTGTACGCCGTGCAGGGTCCGGTGAACATGGTGCGCCTGGGCGAGATCGTCAACCTGGTGAACCAGCCGGAATTGCGCTTCCCGCCCTTCTCGCCCACGCTGCCGCCGCAGCTGGCCAACGAAAACATCTTCGCCGCGCTGGACAAGAAGGACGTGCTGCTGCACCACCCCTTCCAGTCCTTCCAGCCGGTGGTCGATTTCATCCGCACCGCCGCCCACGATCCGCGCGTGCTGGCCATCAAGCAGACCATCTACCGCACCGGCATGAACTCCGACCTGATGGAGGCCCTGATCTACGCCGCCCAGCATGGCAAGGAAGTGACGGTGATCGTGGAGCTGATGGCGCGCTTCGATGAAGAAGCCAACATCAACTGGGCCGTCAAGCTGGAGCAGGCCGGTGCGCAGGTGGTCTACGGCGTGGTCGGCCTGAAGACGCACGCCAAGCTGGCCCTGGTGATCCGCCGTGACGACGACCAGAACCTGCGCTTCTATGCGCACCTGGGCACCGGCAACTACCACCCCAATACCACCAAGTTCTATACCGACTTTGGCCTGCTGACCTCCAACCAGGAGCTGACCGCCGAAGTCAACGAAGTCTTCATCCACCTCACCAGCCTGACCAAGCCGCGCAATCTCACGCACCTGTGGCTGGCCCCGTTCTCGCTGCAGAAGGAAATCATCCGCGCCATCCGCAACGAAGGGCAGATCGCGCGGGAAGGCCGGCCGGCGCGCATCATCGCCAAGATGAATGCGCTGCTGGATGAATCGGTGATCCGCGCGCTCTATGCGGCCTCGGCCGACGGCGTCAAGATCGACCTGATCGTGCGCGGTGCGTGCGCGCTGCGGCCGGGCGTGCCGGGCCTGTCGGAGAACATCAAGGTGCGTTCCATCATCGGCCGCTACCTGGAACACTCGCGCATCTATTACTTCCGCAACGACCTCAAGCACGACGTCTACCTGGCCAGCGCCGACTGGATGAACCGCAACCTGTTCCGCCGCATCGAGGTCGGCTTCCCGGTGCTGGACAAGGCGCTCAAGAAACGCGTGATGAACGAGGGTCTGAATCCCTACCTGAAGGACAACACCAACGCCTGGCACCTTGATGTCAATGGTGTCTATACCCTCAAGAAAGCGCGCAGCAAGCAGCAGTCCTTCAACGCCCAGCAGCATCTGATGACCACGCTGGGCATTCCGGCCACGCCGCCGGAAGAGCCTGTGTAATGCCGCGCATGGCGGCCTGCTGATTTCCTCAAGGAGCTGAGATGGACCTGATTCTGTGGCGTCATGCCGAGGCTGAACTGGGCGAGCCCGACGAGGGCCGCGCCCTGACCCCGAAGGGGCACAAGCAGGCGGCCAAGATGGCCGAATGGCTGGACCGCAACCTGCCCGAGAGCTGCCGCATCCTGGTCAGCCCGGCCACGCGCACGCTGCAAACGGTGGAAGCCTTGAAGCGCAAGTACAAGGTGGTGGCCGACCTGGCTCCCAACATGAGCGCCGACGACCTGCTGCGCGCGGCCAACTGGCCCGACAGCCGCGAGCCGGTGCTGATCGTGGGCCACCAGCCGACGCTGGGCCAGGTGGCGGCACGGCTGATCTCGGGACAGCCGCAGGAATGGTCGCTGCGCAAGGGCAACGTGTGGTGGATCGCGCAGCGCGACCGCGGCGACGTGACCACCAATTACCTCAAGGCCGTGGTCGCCCCGGAATTGCTGAACAGCCCGGGCAAGCATCCGCCGCGCTGACCCTCGCACAGGAGGGGTGGATCGCCCCCTTTTGCGTGAAAAGTGAATGAAAAAATCGCCGCACCCTGCGCAAGCGGGCTGCGGCGATTCTTCATGGAGCGGGGTGAAGTTTCTGGCAAAAACTCCAGTTCGTCCGGAGCGGAGGAGATCAGGAGATCAGCAGATCAGGAAATCAGAAGGTCTCCCAGTCGCCATCATCCCCCGCCGGCAGCCGCGAGGCGGGCTTGGCACTGGCGGCGGCTGCCGGCAAGGCCGGGCGCTTCAGTGCCGGGACCGCCTTGGGCGCGGACGGCTTGGTCGCCGCAACCGGCTTGACCGGACTGACGGCAGGCTGCTGCACGTTGACCTGCGGCCGACCGCTCACCACATCGCCCTGCCCCACGCGGAAGATCGCCACTTCCTGCATCAATGCCTGCGCCTGCTGCTCCAGCGACTTGGCCGCAGCACTGGCCTGTTCCACCAGGGCGGCATTCTGCTGGGTGGCTTCATCCATCTGCGTGACCGCGCGCGAGACCTGATCGATACCGGCGCTCTGTTCATTGGAGGCGGCCGAGATCTCGCTCATGATGTCGGTGACACGCTGCACTGCCTGGATCACGTCGCTCATGGTGTCGCCGGCCTGGCCGACCAGTTCGGAACCGGCCTGCACGCGTTCCACCGAGTGCATGATCAGTTCCTTGATTTCCTTGGCGGCACTGGAAGAACGCTGCGCCAGCGCCCGCACTTCGGTGGCCACCACCGCAAAGCCGCGGCCCTGCTCACCGGCACGGGCCGCTTCCACAGCGGCGTTCAAGGCCAGGATGTTGGTCTGGAAGGCGATGCCGTCGATGATGCTGACGATGTCGGTGATGCGCGCCGAGCTCTCGCGGATCTCCTCCATGGTCTGCACCACGCGACCGACCACGGCATTGCCGTCGGCGGCGATGGTGGAGGCATTGACTGCCAGGGTCGTCGCCTGGCGGGCGTTGTCGGCGTTGTGCTTCACGGTGCCGGTCAGTTCTTCCATGCTGGAGGCGGTTTCTTCCAGCGAGGCCGCCTGCTGCTCGGTGCGTGCGGACAGGTCCAGGTTGCCGGACGCGATCTCGCGGGTGGCCGTGGCAATCGCATCGCTGCCGCCGCGCACGGCACGCACGGTGCGCGAGAGGCTCTCCTGCATGCGGGAAAGACCTTGCAGCAGCTGGCCCATTTCATTCTTCGAATGCACGTGGACCGGCTGCGTCAGGTCGCCATTGGCGATGGCATCGAAGTGGCCCAGCGCGCGCTGCATCGGCTCACCGATGGCGCGGCGCAACGACCACCAGCTGAAGAAGGCCAGCAGCAGGCCACCGATGACGGCGGCAATCGAGAACAGGCGTGAGGCTTCGTAGCGTGCATTGGAGGCAGCCAGGCTCTCTGCGGCCTGTTCGGTTTCGTACTTGTTGAGTGCCTGGCCATCGAGCTGCATGGCGGTATAGACCGAGCCCACCTTGCGCGCCTGGTCGGCGATGGCCTGGCGATCACCGGACTTGATGGCGGCAATGAACTTGTCCAGTTCGACCTGGGTGGCGGCCAGTCCCTCGGAGACCTTCTTGAGCATCACCTTGCCCTCGTCGGTCTGCGGCAGTGCGCTGTACTTGGCCCACCATTGCAGGGCTTCCTTGCGGGCATTGGCTTCCATGACGAACATGCGCTCGGTCCAGGCCGCATCCAGGCTCATGGCGGCCTGGTCCAGCGAGGTACGCTGGCGGCCGATCCAGATCAGGGTGTTGTCGGCGGCTACGGTCTTGGGGATGCGTTCTTCGGAAAGCTGGCGGTTGATGCTCACGGCGGCCGACATGCCCAGCAGGCCCGACAGGCCGAGCGCAAGCAGCAGGAGGGACAGGACAAGGACGGCAATGGCGAGTTGCGCCTTGATCGAAAGGTTCTTGATGGACATGGACTAGTTCCGGTGGATGAAGGGAAAGTGCCGCACTGTAATCCCCGGGGCCGCGTACTGCGCACTCTGCGCAATCGGCGTGGTCGTCGTCCGGCCTGTGTGGCCGCTTCTGCGACGCCGCGCTCTTCCCCCCCGGGTGCGCAGGTGACCGCCCTCCCCTTGCCGGGGCAATCCGCCTGCAACATTTGATATAGCTTTACGGCAACTTCGCAATTATCTTGAATTCTCACACAGCGTGCTTGCCACCCTGAAAAAATAAAAGCGCCGCCACCTTGAAGGGTGGCGGCGCTTGCACGCGAACTTGATTTTTTATTGACTAATGCTTAACCAGAATTACAAGTTCTTGCAACAGCACATCCGATCAGAATTCCTCGAAATCATCATCGCGTGCGGCCGTCGCCGGCTTGCCTTTGGACGCACCGGAGGCAGGCGGCAAGCTGGCCACGGCTGGCTTCCTGGCGGCAGCCACCGCGGGCGGCGGATTGACCATGCGCGCCGCTGCCGGACTGTTCATCACCGGCGCGGCGGACTGCTTGTGCGCCGGATGTTGAGGCTGTGACTGAGGCCGCGCCTGCGCCGCCGTCTTCAGCTTGAACACGGCCACGGCACGGGCCAGCACATCGGATTGCTCCTGCAGGCTTTCGGCAGCGGCGGCGGCCTGCTCGACCAGTGCGGCATTCTGCTGGGTGATCTCGTCGATCTGCGCGATGGCATTGTTGACCTCGGCGATACCGGCGCTCTGCTCCTGGCTGGCGGCCGTGATCTCGCCCATGATGTCAGCCACGTGCTTGACCGAGGCCACGATCTCGCTCATGGTGGCCCCGGCTTCATCGACCAGCTTGCCGCCGGCATCGACCTTGTCCACCGAGTCGCTGATGAGTTCCTTGATTTCCTTGGCGGCCGCCGCGCTGCGCTGGGCCAGCGCGCGCACTTCCGAGGCGACCACCGCAAACCCGCGTCCCTGCTCGCCGGCACGGGCCGCTTCCACTGCCGCGTTGAGCGCGAGGATATTGGTCTGGAAAGCAATGCCATCAATCACACCGATGATGTCGACGATCTTGCCCGAGCTCTCCTTGATCGAACCCATGGTGGCGACCACGTCGCCGACCACACGCCCACCCTTGGTGGCGTAATCCGAGGCCGACAGCACCAGCTGGTTGGCCTGCTGCGCGTTGGCGGCGTTCTGCTGCACGGTGGAGGTCAGTTGTTCCATCGAGCTGGCGGTTTCTTCCAGGCTGGAGGCCTGCGATTCAGTGCGGTTCGACAGATCCACGTTGCCGCGCGCGATTTCATGCGAGGCCACGGCGATGACGGCCGCACTCTCCTTGACCTCGTTGAGCGTAGTCGCCAGATTGCCCTGCATGGCATCGAGGGCGTTGACCAGATGCGCGGCTTCATCGCGGCCCTGGTCGTGGAAGTCGTGGGTGAGATCGCCACGGGAAATCGTTTCCGCAATACTGCCGGCGCGCTTGAGCGGATTGACGATGGAGCGCGTAATGATGAAGGTGAAGAAGAAGCCCAGCCCCAGCGTCAGCACACCCATAGCCAGCATGCCGATCTGCGCCTTGCGGTAGCTGTCCTTGGCGTCAGCGTGGGCCTGCTTCATGTCCTCCTGCTGGAACGCCGCCAGGGCCGCCACGCTGGCCATCCACTTCTCATGCGCAGGGAGAAAATCGCTCTTGAGCTGCTGGGCCGCATCGAAGTAATTGTTGCTGGCCACCTGCTGGCGGATCTGCTCCACCAGCGGGAACAGTTTCTTGCTCTCGCCGCTGGTGGCTGCCAGCAAATCCTTGCCACGGCCATCGGCGGACAGGCCGGTGATCTGCTTCTCGAAGCCGGCATAGGCTTTCAGGATCTCGCCCAGGTGTGCGTCCTCGGCCTTGCCCTCAGCGGCATCAGTGGGCGTGACCACCTTGCGCAGCGCCAGGGCCAGCTGGCTGCCGGCTTCGCGCATGTTCATGGCGCTGGTCATGGCGGCGACCTTCTGGTCAATCACGTATTCACTGCTGGCTTCCAGCTCGGCCATGCGCCACAGGCCGATCAGCAGGATGGCGGTGGCCAGCAGCAGAATGAGGCAGAAGCCGAATGCCAGGCGGCTGCCGATCTTGAGATGTTGAATCATGGCGTGTCTCTTCCTGATAACGCGAACGTCGACGGTGATGCAATTGCGCGCAGGGTGAACCAGCACCCTGCGAGTTGCTCTTTTTACTGCGTGTTGTTGCGCTCGCGGTGGAGCATGATTCATGCCCGCCCCGCCACCTTGCCCCGGCAAGGCGCGCCGGTCGCGGCTTTCAGGCCGAGACGGGCGGTCTGCAGCGTGCATCCAGCCTGGTTTCTTGGTTTTTTGTAATCAGTATTACAGCTGGCGCGCGCGGGCGTGGCGCATCTTAGAAGAGGGGTGCGCGGGCATGCCAATGCTTTGTCGGCATGCCCTCATGTGCGTCTTGCATAGTTATCAAAAGATGAAGAACTGAACGGCTGCGCAAGGAAGCCGTTGGCGGGTCAGCGAATCTCTCGCACCGGCTTGATGGCCGCAGCCTTGCCGGGCGCACTGCGCTGCGCCAGGTGCAGGTGCTGCAGGAACTGCTGGGTGGCCGATTCCCAGGATCGGGTGGCGGCGTGGGCGCGCACGGCTTCATGGTCGAGCTTCATGGCCTGCAGGCAGGCTTGCTTGAGGTCCTGGCGCAATATGCCGGACACGCCGTTGTCGACCACGTCGATCGGACCTTCCACCGGGTAGGCCGCGACCGGAATGCCGCAGGCCATGGCCTCCAGCAGCACCAGGCCGAAGGTATCGGTCTTGCTGGGGAAGACGAATACATCAGCGCAGTTGTAATACGCCGGCAGCTCATCGTGGCCCTTGGCCCCCAGGAAGCGCACTTCCGGATAGCGCGCGCTCAGGTCTTCCAGTTGCGGGCCATCGCCCACGACCCACTTGGTGCCGGGCAGGTCCAGCTTGAGGAAGGCTTCGATATTCTTTTCCACCGCCACGCGGCCCACGTAGAGGAACAGTGGACGTTCGATGCAGGCATGGTCTTCCACCGCCGGGCGGAAGTGATTGGTATCCACGCCCCGTCCCCACAGGACGACGTTGCGGAAGCCCTCCTCTTCCAGCGCCGTCTTCATCGCGGGAGTGGGCACCATGATGGCTTCGGAGCGGCCATGGAACCAGCGCAGCAGGCGATACGTGATCGCCTTGGGCAGCAGCTTGCGCGCCGCCAGGTATTCCGGGAAACGGGTGTGATAGGCCGTGGTGAAACTGAGCTTGTGGCGCACGCAATAACGGCGCGCCGCCAGCCCCATCGGTCCTTCGGTAGCGATGTGGATGCAATCGGGCTGGAAGGCTTCGAGCGCCGCCACGATGCGGGCATAGGGCTTGTAGGCCAGGCGAATTTCAGGATAGGTCGGACAGGCGAAGGTGCGGAAGTCGCGCGGCGACAGCAGCAGCACTTCGTGACCAAGACCGCGCAGGCAACGCACGGTGGAGCGCAAGGTGTTGACGACGCCGTTGACTTGCGGCTCTCCGGCGTCGCTGATGATGGCAATGCGCATAAACTATATAAACAATATAAACGATATGATTCGCGAGGAACCCGCTGCCTCAGACGGTGGCGAGTTCGCGGGCGGCCTGGCGCGCTTCCTTGCCCGCGCGCTTGAGTTGCATGATTTCCTGCCAGGTCACCAGGCGCAGTTCACCGTTCGGATCTTCCACCAGCGCCGACAGGCTCTCGACCCAGTCGCCGTCGTTGCAATAGACGACACCGCCGATGTCGCGGATCTCGGGCTTGTGGATGTGGCCGCAGATGACGCCATCCAGGCCCTTCTTCTTGGCCTCGTCAGCGAGCGCGTCTTCGAAGGAGGTGATGTAGTTCACCGCATTCTTGACCTTGGATTTCAGGTACTGCGAAAGCGACCAGTACGGCAGCCCGGCACGCGCGCGCCAGCTGTTGAACCACTGGTTGAACTTGAGGATCATGGTGTAGAGGCTGTCGCCCACGTAGGCCAGCCACTTGGCGCAGGCGATCACGCCATCGAAGCGGTCGCCGTGCAGTACCAGCATGCGCTTGCCTTCGGCGGTCACGTGCACCAGCTCGTCGCGGATCTTGATGCCGCCGAAATCGAGGTCGATGAACTGGCGGATCACTTCATCGTGATTGCCGGGAACGAAGATGACGTTGGTGCCCTTCTTGGCTTTCTTGAGCACGGTCTGCACCACGTTGTTGTGGGACTGGTCCCAGTACCAGCGACGCTTGAGTTGCCAGCCGTCGATGATGTCGCCGACCAGATAGAGCGTTTCGGATTCGGTGGCGCGCAGGAACTCCAGCAGGCGTTCAGCCTGGCAGCCGGTGGTACCCAGGTGGATATCGGAAATCCAGATGGTGCGGAAGCGCAGCGGATCGCGCTTGGCTTCCTCGTCACCGGCATCGTGGTCGGGACCCAGGTCGGCGAACAGCCCCTGGGCTTTTTCCATGAACTGTTCGCGTGGCTTCATGCGGTCCTCGAATCCTTGAGGTAGTGGCGGGCATAGCGGCTGTCGAGCTTGGAGAGCGGCAGCAGCAGGAAGAAATCGGCCGAGTGGAAATCAGGATCCCAGGCCGGTTCGCCGCACACCCACGCACCGCTGCGCAGGTAGCCGCGCAGCAGCGGCGGGATCTGCGGATCAACGCCGGCCTGGCGGTCTTCCAGCGGGAAGGGCAGGAGCGGCGTGACGCGATAGTCCGGCGGCGCCAGGTTCTTTTCGCGGAAGGCGTGGTACAGCGCAGCGGCGTTGTGGCCACCATCGGCCAGGCTCACGCTGGCGCAGCCCATCAGGTATTCGCAGCGTTCCTTGCGCATGTAGGCGGCCAGGCCGGCCCACAGCATCATGATGACGCCGCCGCTGCGGTAGTCCGGGTGGATGCAGGCGCGGCCGGCTTCGGCGATGACGCCGCGGATGTTGTCCAGGCGCGAGAGGTCGAATTCCTGTTCCGAGTAGAACTTGCCCATGCGGCGCGCACCGTGGGGGCTCAGCACGCGATAGGTGCCGACCACGGAGAGGGTCTTGCTGTCGCGCACGATCAGGTGATCGCAGTAGTCGTCGAACTCATCCTTGTCCAGGCCTTCGGGGTTGGCCAGGGCCGACAGGTTCATCGCTTCGATGAAGACCTTGTAGCGCAGGCGCTGAACTTCGCGCACTTCTTCCGGGGTGCTGGCCAGGCTCAGGTTGAGCTTGGCAAAACTCGGATTGGCATCGGCAGGAATGGTAAGCAGTCTCATGCATTGTCCTTTGTGGTGATGTTTGAAAGAGACCGTGGAAGATGTCAGCCAGGTCAACCAGACAACATAAGCGACCTCACCTGAACTGCTTCCCGCGTCCCCTTCAGAATTGCGGCTGCCTCAAATGAAATCGAAGAATTGATCGATTAATTTCGAGAAACAGCCGATGTCCCCGGGATAACGCTGCACAGACTAACCAGCGAATGTTTCACGCACATGACCTTTGCGGCCGTTTTGGCAGTGCAGCAACAACCGGCAGCCCAGCGTTACAATGGCATGACAAAGCGGCGTCCGGAGACCTCCCTGCGGGGAGCAGACGCATGCGCGAGGGCAAGGAAAACGGGTGCAAGGGCGAGATCGGCACCCGTGGAATCTTTCGGTGCGCAGTTCATCGAAACCAGGGATTGATGGCCGTCATCGGACACCGTGTGCGACAGCGCCGGTGCCGATGGCGGTCTGGCTTTGCAATGTCCGTCAACTCGAAACATAAAGGAAGATCATGCTACTCAAGGATAAAGTCGCACTCATTACCGGTTCGGCCAGCGGCATCGGCAAGGAAATCGCGATCGAATATGCCAAACAAGGCGCCAAGGTCGTCATCGCCGACCTGGCTCTGGAAGCCGCCAAGGCCACGGCTGAAGAGATCGTCAAGAACGGCGGCACCGCGATGGCGGTGGCCATGAACGTCACCGATGAAACCCAGGTCGACAAGGGCGTAGCCGATGCCGTGAACACCTACGGCGGGCTGGACATCATGATCAGCAATGCCGGCATCCAGATCATCAGCCCGGTCACCGAACTGTCGCTGGAAAACTGGCGCAAGATGCTGGCGATCCACCTGGACGGCGCCTTCCTGACCACCCGTGCCGCGATGAAAGCCATGATCAAACAGGGCCGTGGCGGCTCCATCATCTACATGGGTTCGGTGCACTCGCATCAGGCCTCGGCGCTCAAGTCGCCCTACGTGACCGCCAAGCACGGTCTGCTGGGCCTGGCCAAGACCGTGGCCAAGGAAGGGGCCAAGGACAAGATCCGCACCAATGTCATCTGTCCCGGCTTCGTGCGTACACCGCTGGTGGAAAAGCAGATCCCCGAGCAGGCCAAGGAATTCGGCATCAGCGAAGAGGATGTCATCAAGAAGATCATGCTCAAGGACACCGTGGACGGTGAATTCACCACCACCCAGGACGTGGCCCAGACCGCCGTATTCCTGGCGGCCTTCCCGACCAATGCGCTGACCGGCCAGTCCGTGGTGGTCAGCCACGGCTGGCATATGCAGTAAGCTTCACCCGCATCCAGGCTTCTCCCAAAGCCGCCGTGGCGCAAGCCCGGCGGCTTTGTCTTGGCCACCGGAAACACTGATGTTTTGCAAGATGTTTCAGGTCATGCCGATGTCATATGAAGGTAATAACGTCCCCAGACCCTCCCCCGAGAATCTGGAGATGCCATGGATGCCCAAGCCGTCAAGGATTTCCGCGCCTGCGTGGCCGACACTGCCAGTGAACGTCAGCGCGTACGCTCGCTGGTAGCCTGCGGACAATGGCGCGAGGCCGAGCCCGACAGCGAACGGGCGCGCGCCTATGCCCTGCGCCAGCGCAACCTGGGCCATCCGGCCGGTCCCGAATCGATCATCGGCGACAGCGAGGATTTCCTGCGCGCCAGCTTCCTGGCGCAAGGCGCAGCGGTGGCGCGAGCGGTAGCCTACGTCGAGGTCAACAGCGATCAGAGCAGCGAACTGGCCACCGGCTTCCTGATCAGCCCGCGCCTGTTCCTGACCAACCAGCACGTCATTGCGGACGCCGCTGCCGCACGCGGCACACGCCTCACCTTCCTGCGCGAACTCGACGCCCGTGGGGTGCCGCGTGCCACCACCAGCTACCTGCTGGCACCGGAGCGGCTGGCGCTGTTCTCGCCAGCAGATCAGCTGGACTATGCCCTCATCGCGCTGGGCGAACGCCAGTCGGGGACGGCCACGGTGGAGGAGCTGGGCTTCTGCCCGCTCTCGGACCAGCCCGACAAGCACGTCATCGGCATGGCGGCCAACATCATCCAGCATCCGTCCGGCTGGATGAAGATGATCAGCATCCGCAATAACACCGTCACCGCGCGCACCGAACACACCCTGCTCTACGAGACCGATACCCAGCAAGGCTCGTCCGGCTCGCCGGTCTTCAATGACGACTGGCAGCTGGTGGCCCTGCATCACTGGGGCGAGCCTTATCGCGATGCCGGTACGGGAGATCAACCGCTGCGCAAGGTCAACGAAGGCATACGCATCAGCGCCCTCTACCGTGACCTGCTGGCACGCCTGCCCACCTTGCCGCCTGAGGCCCGGGCGTTGCTGCAGGAAGCCTTGAGCTATCAGGTGGCCAGCGCGCCCGGGGCCCTCACCGTCGCCGACAACACCGCATCCGACATGACACAGGAGATCAGCATGAACAACAGTGGCAAAGACATCGCTCTGCAGACCGCAACCCTGACGATTCCGCTGGAAGTGACGGTGCGGGTTGCGGGAGGAGCAGCGACCGTCGCCCAGGCGACGACGCCCGCCGCCGCCAACGCAAGCCTCTCTGCCAACAACGCGACCTTGCAGCCACCACGCCGGCTCTCTCCGCCCCGCCCCTCTGCAGGCGCAGAAGCCTTGCGCATCGATCCGGATTACGGCAATCGCAGCGGCTACGATGCCGCTTTCATCCCCGGCGCAGAGCTGCCGCTGCCGCAGCCGGATGCGAAGCTGGCGGGCGACATCGTCCCGCTGCTGCCTACCGTGGCCGGGGCCGGGGCCGCTGGCGACGACGGCGAACTGAAATACGAACACTTCAGCATCAAGCTGTTGAAGCGCCGCCGCATGGCCGCCTTCACTGCCACCAACATCGACGGCACGCATTACCTTGCAGTCGATCGCGGCAGTGGCCAGGTCAACGCGGCCGAAGGCGATGCCTGGTTCCGCGATCCGCGCGTGGCGGCCGGCAGCGTGCTGGAGCAGGATTTCTATTCGGCGTGGTCAACCTATTTCGATCGCGGCCACCTGACGCGCCGCTCCGATCCGAGCTGGGGTAGCCCGGAAGAAGCCGAGCGCGCCAATGCCGATACCTTCCATTTCACCAATTGCTCGCCCCAGCATTTCCGCTTCAACCAGAGCGCGACCTACTGGCAGGGCCTGGAGCGCTATGTGCTGGAGAACGGCGTACTGGCTACCAGCAGCAAGGGCCGCCTGTGCGTCTTCCAGGGCCCGGTGTTCAACGACCAGGTGGACCTGTGGGCCGATGAGGTACAGATCCCTTCGGCCTTCTTCAAGATCGTGGTGTGGAAGGGCAAGCAAGGTTTGAAAGCGGTAGGCCTGCTGGCCGACCAGTCGGCCCTGCTGTCGGAGAGCCGGCACAGCCTGGGAACGCCGCGCGACCTGCCCTCGGTGGACGTCAACCACTGGCGCGTGGCCATTCCCGAACTGGAAAGGATGACCGGGCTGGACTTCGGTTCCAGGGTACGCGCCGCCGATACCATCGCCGATGGCAAGCAGCCGCAGGTCGGCGAAGCGCGCCAGCGCATCACGGCCTTCGAGCAGATCCGGCTGTAGCAGCGAAGTCCGCTATCATGGCGGGATTGCTTTGCATCCCTGCCCGCCATGATCCCATCCTCGCGACCGCATCCCGACACTGCCCCACCCGTGGCGCAGCTGCACCTGCGCAGCTATCGGGAGGAGTCATTGGCGCACCGGCATGATTTTCCGCAACTGGTGCTGCCGCTGGCAGGCCATCTGGCGATGGACATTGCCGGCCGTGAAGGCCTGGCCGATACCGCCACGGCGGCCTTCGTCGAACCCGGTGCGCGGCATGCCACGCGCGCGGGCGGCGAGAATCGTTCACTGGTGGTCGACCTGGCACCCGATGCGGTCGGCAGCCTGCAACTGGAGGCGCTGGCACAGCGCCCGTTCCTGCCCTTGTCCCGCGCCGCCGGGAAACTGGTGGAATTCATGGCGGTGGCACTCAGCGACACACGCCCCGCCGGCAACACGCTGCAGCATTGGGTTCCCCTGCTGCTGGACGCGCTCACGCAACAGCCGCAGGCACTGTCGCGGCTGCGTTTGATGCTGGCACGGGTGGAGGCGCGCGCCGAGCATCCCTGGACGGTGGCGCAGATGGCGGAGCTGGCGGCGATCTCACCCAGCCGCCTGCATGAATGGTTTCGCGCTGAACTGGACACGTCGCCGCGCGCCTGGCTGGCCGAAGTGCGCGTGGCCCGGGCCTGCCAGCTGCTGCGCACCAGCAGCCTGCCGCTGGCGCAGATTGCCCAGCGCTGTGGCTATGGCGACCAGAGTGCGCTCACGCATGCGCTGCGCAAGCTGCGCGGCACCACCCCGTCAGCGTATCGGAAAAGTTATCTGGCCTGAGGACGGCTGGCCTTGCCCGGCCGCAGCAGGCATTCATTGAAGTAGCCTGCATAGTGCGCATAATCGGGCGTCGGCAAACCCGCCGTCTTGGCACGGTCATCCCAGCGCCGCAACCTCACCGCATCCTCGGCATAGGGCCGGTCAATGAAGGCTGCGGCCTGTTCCACATCGAAGATCCCGCCCTGCAATTGCAGGCTGCGCACCGAATCGGCCGAGAGCTGCGCGAAGTAGTCCGGATCAGTGGCGCACAGGTAGCGCTTGGCATCCACGTGCAGGGCAATCGGAGCCAGCACGGATTCATGGAAGACGCCGCGCAGGAAAGGCAGCACGCGGTACTGGTGCAGGTCATCGATGCCGGCCAGGGTGGGCGTCTGGCCCAGGTCTTCCAGCAGGTGGCCGAGATCGTGCAGCAGGCTGGCCACGATCAGGCTGGGCGCTGCGCCCTCCTGCTCGGCCAGCAGCGTCGATTGCAGCGCGTGTTCCAGTTGCGTGACCGGCTCGCCGGTGTATTGGGTGTGGCCGTGCCGTGTGAACAGCAGGGCAATGTCATCCAGGCTCAGAGCCATCATGCGCCTCGCAGGTGAAGAAAAATACCGAACGCCACTATAGCCCCTGCATCGGCGCACTCCGTGACATCTCCATGACATGCGCACGCGCAAAGAAAAACGGCGAGCCTTGCGGCCCGCCGTCGTTCATCGCTTCACTGCCTCACTGCTTGACTGCTTTGCTGCTTACTTCTTCAGGTCATAGCGATCCAGATCCATCACCTTGACCCAGGCCGCCACGAAGTCCTTGACGAACTTTTCCTTGGCGTCCGAGCTGGCATAGACTTCGGCCAGGGCGCGCAGCACGGCGTTGGAGCCGAACACCAGGTCGACACGGGTGCCGGTCCACTTGACGGCACCACTCTTGCGATCACGGCCTTCGAACTCTTCCTGGGCGGGCGAGGTGGACTTCCACTCGGTGCCCATGTCCAGCAGATTGACGAAGAAGTCATTGGACAGCACGCCCACCTTGGAAGTGAACACACCCTTGGTGCTGCCACCCACCGTGTTGCCCAGCACGCGCAGGCCACCGATGAGGACCGTCATTTCCGGCGCGGTCAGGGTCAGTTGCTGGGCCTTGTCGATCAGCATGTCTTCGGCACGCACTGCATAACGCTGCTTCTGGAAGTTGCGGAAACCATCAACGACGGGTTCCAGCGGCTCGAAGGAAGCGACGTCCGTCTGCTCCTGCGACGCATCCACACGGCCTGCGCTGAAGGGTACAGTCACGGCCACGCCTGCATCCTTGGCCGCCTTTTCGACGGCTGCGCTACCGGCCAGCACGATCAGGTCCGCCAGCGACACCTTCTTGGCACCTTGGTTGAACTCGGACTGGATGCCTTCCAGTGCCTTCAACACCTTGGCCAGCTGGGCCGGCTGATTGGCAGCCCAATCCTTCTGCGGCGCCAGGCGCACACGCGCACCGTTGGCACCACCGCGCATGTCGCCACCCCGGAAGGTGGAGGCCGAAGCCCAGGCGGTCGAGACCAGCTCGCTCACCGACAGGCCCGAGGCCAGGATCTTGCTCTTCAGGGCCGTGACATCGGCTGCATCAATCGGCGCACCTTCTGCCTTGGGCAGCGGATCTTGCCAGATCAGTTCTTCAGCCGGCACTTCCGGGCCGAGGTAGCGCGCACGCGGACCGAGGTCGCGGTGGGTCAGCTTGAACCAGGCGCGGGCGAAGGCGTCGGCGAATTGCTCCGGGTGTTCCAGGAAGCGGCGCGAGATCTTTTCGTAAGCCGGATCGAAGCGCAGCGACAAGTCTGTGGTCAGCATGGTCGGACGCAGGGGTGCGCCGCCGTGGGCGTGCGGGATCACCGCATCGGCGCCCTTGGCGACCCATTGATGGGCACCGGCCGGGCTCTTGGTCAGTTCCCACTCATAGTTGAACAGGTTCTCGAAGAAGTAATTGCTCCACTGGGCAGGAGTCTGGGTCCAGGTCACTTCCAGGCCGGAGCTGATGGTGTCGCCACCGACGCCGCTGCCGAAGCTGCTCTTCCAGCCCATGCCCTGGTGTTCCAGGCCCTCGCCTTCCGGTTCACGGCCCACGTGCTTGGCGTCGCCTGCACCGTGGGTCTTGCCGAAGGTGTGGCCACCGGCGATCAGGGCCACGGTTTCTTCATCGTCCATCGCCATGCGGGCGAAGGTTTCGCGGATGTCATGGGCGGCGGCCACCGGATCAGGGTTGCCTTCCGGACCTTCCGGGTTGACGTAGATCAGGCCCATCTGGACGGCGGCCAGCGGGTTTTCCAGGTTGCGGCCGGCGGGGCCGGTGCGGCTCTGCTCATTGCCATGACGGTCGGCATCGGCCGTAATCTCGCCGTGGCTGGCGCCGGCCTTGCCCTTGCCGTAGCGGTCATCGCCGCCCAGCCAGGTCGATTCGGTACCCCAGTAGACGTCCAGGTCCGGTTCCCACACGTCCTGGCGGCCACCGGCGAAACCGAAGGTCTTGAAACCCATGGTTTCCAGCGCGACGTTGCCGGTCAGGATCAGCAGGTCAGCCCAGGAGATCTTGTTGCCGTACTTCTGCTTGACCGGCCAGATCAGGCGGCGTGCCTTGTCCAGGTTGACGTTGTCGGGCCAGCTGTTCAAGGGCGCGAAGCGCTGCTGGCCACGGCCGGCACCGCCACGGCCATCGCCGATGCGATAGGTACCGGCGCTGTGCCAAGCCATGCGGATGAACAGCGGGCCATAGTGGCCGAAGTCGGCCGGCCACCAGTCCTGCGAATCGGTCATCACCTTGGCCAGGTCGGCCTTGACGGCGGCCAGGTCGAGGCTCTTGAAGGCTTCGGCGTAGTTGAAATCCTCACCCATGGGGTTGGACTTGGAAGAATGCTGGGCCAGCAGATCCACACGCAGCTGCTTGGGCCACCAGTCGCGGTTGCTGGTGCCGCTACCGGCGGTGTGGTTGAAGGGGCACTTGGCTTCGTTCGACATTGCGTTCTCTCCTGTTGATCGACCCGATGGGTCATGACGCCCGGACCGGGAAACGGGCATCTTCGTGGCTACCTCCAGCCGGGCTGGACATAGCGGCTTGTACTGCAGCGACAGGCTGACTGCGTTCTGCTACGGCACCATGACGCCGTACTGCGGGGCCAGCTTCGCCTTGTTCCGGTCGTGCTTGCGAAGAACCATTAATGTAATTGATCGAAAACAATCGCGTGATTGTCTTTTTGTATAATGCCAGTCAATAAATCCAATCCCACAGGTTCAGAATTTGTGGGTGAACAGTGTAGCCAAAGACAAATATTCCTGCTGAACTTGCGGCACATTGTTTGTGCAGGCCGTGCGCAACAGCAGCGGAGAACGTGATCACCCCGACCGTGAGGAAATGCGAATATCGGATGCGTAGATTGCCTGCTGGGGCAATCTTGCCTGAGGGAAGCCGCCATCCTGGCCTACAGGAGAATACGAGTTTCGAGATTCTTCAGGTCAACCGATATGGAGGTGAATCGTTGATGAAACGCTGCCCGCGTGCCGGGCCGTCCTCCTTTTCCCACATTACAAGAACCATCATGACGGAAGCCACCGAAAACCTGGAACACGCCGAGCACGCCCATGCCTCCGGCAACAAGAAGCTGGCCTTGCTCATCGCCATCCTGGCGCTGGTGCTGGCCATTACCGAAACCCTGTCCAAGTCCTACCAGACCGAGGTCATCCTGAAGCATCAGGAGGCGGCCAACCTGTGGTCCTTCTTCCAGGCCAAATCGGTGCGCGGCAATGCGGCGCAGCTGGCCAAGCAGCAACTGAGCTTGCTGGGCAATCCCAAGGATGAACGCATCAGCGCGGCCGTGGCCAAGCTCGACGACGCCATCGCCCATTACGACAGCGACGAGAAGAGCGGCGAAGGCAAGAAGGAGCTGTCCCACAAGGCGCGCGAAGCCGAGCATGAGGCGCATGCCTACATGGAGAAATACGAAAAGATGGAAATGGCCGCCGGCATGCTGCAAGTGGCCATCGTGCTGGCCTCGGCCACCATCATCACCGGCGTGGCCGTACTGGCCTACCTGTCGATGGGCATCGGCGTGGTGGCGCTGGCCTTTGTCGGTGCGGGCTTGTTCGGCACCGCGATCTGAACGGCTTGACCGCACAGCAGACCAACGCCGGCCTCGTGCCGGCGTTTTCGTTTTGGTGTTCGCCCGCCACAAGAAAACCGTAGCCTGCAACAATCCTTCCCGCGCCGGCTGGGGCATACTGCCCCCCTTTGCAACATGGCTGGCTTTGATTCCCGATGAGTTCCAACACGATCCTGCAAGGCATTTTTTATGGCGCACTGGCCGGTGCCGCCTGGGGCCTGGTATTCCTGGCACCTGAACTGACGCGCGCCTTCTCGCCCTGGCAACTGACGGCTGGGCGCTATCTCGCCTATGGACTCTTCGCAGCGCTGCTGATCGCGCCGCGCATCAAGAAACTGCTGCCGCACCTGGGCCGTGCCGAATGGCGCGCGCTGGTGTGGCTGAGCTTGCTGGGCAATGTGGTGTATTACGTGTTCCTGGCCAGTGCCGTGCAACTGGGCGGCATGGCGATGACCTCGCTGGTGATCGGCTTCCTGCCGGTGGCGGTGAGCATCATCGGCAGCCGCGGCCATGGCGCGGTCTCGCTGCGCAAGCTGGCCCCGTCGCTGGCCTTGGGTCTGGCCGGCATCGCCTGCGTGGCCTGGCAGTCGCTATCCGGGTCGGTTGGAGGCGATATGAAGCAAAGTGTCATCGGCTTCTTCTGCGCCCTGGCCGCATTGGTCTCCTGGACCACCTATGCGGTCGGCAACAGCCGCTGGCTGGCGCGCCTGCATGAAGTTTCTGCGCATGACTGGAATCTGCTGATCGGCGTGGTCACGGGGCTGCTGTCGCTGTTCATCGCAGTCCCGGCCTTCACGGTGATGCTGCAGCCGCATCCGGGCAGCGAGTGGATGCATTTCGTGGCAGTGTCGGCGGGGGTGGCGATCTTTGCGTCGCTGTTCGGCAATGCCTGCTGGAACAAGGCCAGCCGCCTGCTGCCACTGACCATGATCGGGCAGATGATCCTGTTCGAGACCCTCTTTGCCCTGCTCTACGGCTTCCTGTGGGAACAGCGCTGGCCGACCCTGCTGGAGATCGCGGCCATGGTGCTGGTCACCGTCAGCGTGCTGCTGTGCGTGTCCGCGCACCGGGTCGATGAGGGCGGCGGACACTGAAGTCCCCGCCTCCTTGCCTCAGCTGGCCTTCTCGGCCAGCTTCTTCAAGACATGCGCTGCGGCCACCAGGCCGAAGGTAGCCGTGACCACCATGGCCGAGCCGAAACCGGCGCAATTCAGCCCTGTCACGCCGGCTTGCGTGCTGTCGGCGGCATCCTCGCCCACATCCAGGTCTTCCGCCGGTGCGATCTCACAGGCTTCGCCCTCGGCCAGTTCAGGGAAACGCAGCGGTTCGGTCGAGAACACCGCGTCGATATGAAACTTGTTCTTGGTCCCGCGCGGGAAACCATGCTGTGAACGCAGGCGCTTGCGCACCTTGGCCAGCAGCGGTTCCTGCTCGGTACGGCACAGGTCGCGGATCTCGATCTGAGTCGGATCGATCTGCCCGCCGGCGCTGCCGATGGTGACCATGGGCATGCCGTTCTGGCGGCACCAGGCGATCATGGCCACCTTGGCCGGGACATTGTCGATGGCGTCGATGACGTAATCGAAACGGCCACCGCCCAGCATCTGCTCCACATTCTCCGGATCGACGAAATCCTCCACCTCGGTGACCACGCAGGTCGGATTGATCTGCCGGATGCGCTCATGCAGGGCCGTCACCTTGGCCTGTCCCAGGGTGCCGGTGAGCGCATGGATCTGGCGATTGACATTCGATTCAGCCAGGTTGTCCAGGTCGATCAGGGTCAGGTGGCCGATGGCGCTGCGGGCCAGCGCCTCGACGATCCAGGAGCCCACGCCGCCGACGCCGACCACGCATACGCGCGCCTGGCTGAAGCGCTGCAAGGCCGCCGCGCCGTACAGGCGGGCCACGCCGCCGAAGCGGCGCTCATAGTCGATATCGTTCAGATCGATGGATGCGGTCATGATGAAAAAAGAGGAATGCAGTGATGTGCTGTCGTGAAGATCAGCATTATCCCGCCTTTGCGGGCCTTTCATGAGAAAGGGCCGCTGCGTGAACGCGGCGGCCCTCCCTGTGCAACGCTGGTGAATCGGAAATCAGACCACTGCGCCGCCGTTTTCGTCCTTGACCTTGACCGGCTTGATCAGGTCTTCGCGCTTCACGCCCAGCCACATGGCCAGCGCTGCGGCGACGAACACCGAGGAATAGATACCGAACAGGATGCCGATGGTCAGCGCCAGCGCGAAATAGTGCAGCGTCGGGCCGCCGAAGAAGAACATCGCCAGCACCATCATTTCAGTGCTGCCGTGGGTGATGACGGTACGCGACATGGTGCTGGTGATCGCGTGGTTCAGCACTTCGGGCGCGGAGAGCTTGCCGAAGCGGCGATCCCGGAAGGCCTCGCGCACCCGGTCGAACACCACTACCGATTCGTTGACCGAGTAACCCAGCACGGCCAGGATGGCGGCCAGCACGGTCAGCGAGAATTCCCACTGGAAGAAGGCGAAGAAGCCCAGGATGATGATGATGTCGTGCAGGTTGGCGATCACCGCCGCCACCGCGAACTTCCATTCGAAGCGGAAGGCCAGGTAGATCACGATGCCCAGCACCACCATGCCCAGGGCCAGCAGGCCATCATGGGCCAGCTCATCGCCCACCTGGGGGCCGACGAATTCCACGCGCTGCAGGCGCACGTCCGGATCCTCTGCCTTCAGGGCGGCATTGACCTTTTCGCTCTGCTGGCTGGCGTTCACGCCGGCTTGGGCGGGCAGGCGGATCATCACGTCCTGGGCGGTGCCGAAGCTTTGCACCAGGGTGTCGCGGTAACCCAGTCCTTCGATGGACTTGCGGATCTTCTCCAGGTCGGCCGGCTTGTTGTAGGCCACTTCCATGACCGTGCCGCCGGTGAATTCGATGGAGAAGTGCAATCCCTTGGAGAACAGGAAGAACACCGCGGCCACGAAGGTCAGCGCCGAGATCGCATTGAAGATCAGGGCATGACGCATGAAGGGAATGTCTTTTTTGATGCGGAAAAATTCCATCACTATCCTTTCGGTGCCGGCACCACCTGCAGCGGGGTGCCTGGCTCAAATCTGGCTGTGCTGCTGATGATTACTTGGCGTCGCGCTTGGCGGCGGCCTTGCCGGAAGTGGAGAGCACGTCGCCCTCGGGCTTCCAGATCTGGCCGATGGCCAGGCCCGACAGACGCTTCTTGCGGCCATACCAGAGGTTGACCACACCGCGCGAGAAGAACACGGCCGAGAACATCGAGGTCAGGATGCCCAGGCAGTGCACCACGGCGAAGCCGCGAATCGCGCCGGAGCCGAAGATCAGCAGCGCCAGGCCGGCGATCAGGGTGGTCACGTTGGAGTCCAGGATGGTCGCCCACGCACGGTCGAAACCGGCGGCAATCGCTGCCTGCGGCGAATTGCCGGCGCGCAGTTCTTCACGGATGCGTTCGTTGATCAGCACGTTGGAGTCGATCGCCATACCGAGTGCCAGCGCAATGGCGGCGATACCCGGCAGGGTCAGCGTGACTTGCAGCGTGGACAGCAAGGCCACCAGCAGCAGCACGTTCACCGACAGCGCCAGGGCGCTGAAGAAACCGAACAGCTGGTAGTAGATCACCATGAAGACGGCCATGGCCAGGAAGCCATACAGCACCGAATCAAAGCCCTTCTTGATGTTGTCGGCACCCAGTTGCGGGCCGATGGTGCGCTCTTCGATGATGTCCATCGGTGCGGCCAGCGAACCGGCGCGCAGCAGCAGGGCCAGGTCGCTGGCGGCTTCGGGCGAACCCATGCCGGTGATCTGGAAGCGCGAACCCAGTTCGGAACGGATCGTGGCCACGGTCAGCACTTCGCCCTTGCCCTTTTCGAACAGGACGATGGCCATGGCCTTGCCGACCTTGTCACGGGTGGCTTCGCGCATCTTGCGGCCGCCGTCGCCGTTCAAGTCGATGCTCACCGCCGGCTGGTGGTTTTCATCGAAGCTGGCCGAGGCGTTGGAGATGTAGTCGCCGGTCAGCACCGGTTCCTTGTTCAGGACCACCGGTGCGCCCTTGCCGATCTTGAACAGTTCGGAGCCGAAGGGGATGGCCGAGGTTTCTTCGGTGCCGCGCACCACGCTTTCATCGACCATGCGCACTTCCAGGGTCGCGGTACGGCCGATGATGTCCTTGGCACGCGAGACGTCCTGCACGCCCGGCAGCTCGACCACGATGCGGTCGGCGCCCTGGCGCTGGATCAGCGGCTCGGCCACGCCCAGTTCGTTGACACGCTTGGACAGGGTGCTGATGTTCTGCTTGACGCCGTCTTCCTGGGTCTGCTTCAGGGCTTCCGGACGCAGGGTGGCGATGAGTTTGAGGTCATCGCCGCTGCCGGCGTCGGTGAGCACCATTTCCTGCAGTTCGCCCAGGGCGGCACGGGCCTTGTTGCGGGTATCGGCATCACGGAAGGAAATCTCGATGCTGTCGCCCGAGCGGTTGATGCCGCTGTGGCGGATGTTCTTGTCACGCAGCAGGCTGCGTACGCTGGCTTGCATGCCTTGCAGGCGCTTGTTCAGGACCGCCTTGATGTCGACCTGCATCAGGAAGTGCACGCCACCGCGCAAGTCCAGGCCCAGGTACATCGGGAAGGCGTGCAGGCTTTGCAGCCATTGCGGCGTGTTGGGCAGCAGGTTGAAGGCGACGATGTAGGTCGGGTCGCTGGGGTCGGTATTGAGTTCCTTCTCCAGCAGGGCCTTGGCCTTGAACTGGATGTCGGTGGTGGCAAAGCGGGCGCGCACCGACGGCTGCGAACCGGCATTGTCGAACGCCACGCTCTCTGCGCCGAGATTGCCTTGTTTCAGGATCTGATCGACACGGCCGGCCACGGCAGGCTCGACCTTCAGGGTCGACTTGGCACTGCTGATCTGCACCGCGGGGGATTCGCCGAAGAAGTTCGGGACGGTATAGATCACGCCGAACAGCAGGGCCAGGACGATCAGTGCGTATTTCCAGAGAGAGTAACGATTCATGGTCTTGTGCTTCTTGCTTGCGGGAGAGGGAGGCAGGGACCTGCCGCCCTGTTCAGAACGGGTGCCAGGAACCGGAAGTTTCTGCACACCGTTCTAACGACATGGGCGCATCAGCGATGCGCCCATGGGTTCGCCGGTTCAGGCCGGCCAACCGGTGAGGCCGATTACAGGGCCTTGATGGTGCCCTTGGGCAGCAAGGTGGTGACAGCGCCCTTTTGCACGATGACTTCGGTGCCTTCGGAGACTTCGATGGTGATGTAGCCATCGGCCACCTTGGTGATGCGGCCCAGCAGACCACCGGAGGTGACGACTTCGTCGCCCTTGCCCAGTGCGTCCATCATGGCTTTCTGTTCTTTCTGACGCTTCATCTGCGGGCGGATCATCAGGAAGTACAGGACCACGAACATCAGGATGATCGGCAGGAAACTGGCCAGATTGCCCATCACGCCACCAGGGGCTGCTGCGGCCGTTTGCGCGTATGCGTCGGAAATAAACACGTGAGGCTCCAATGTTGATTGAAAAATAGCCCTGCATTCTAGCACTGCGCAGGCACCAAACCGCCAAATCGGGGTGCATTGCCGCAGATCAAGGGGGAACCAGGCAAAATCGCGCTTTTTTGTCACCTGCAGCGAAAGAAAAATCGCTGTACAGCCCATGAAATGGCAGGGCACATGAAAAAAGCTTCATTTCGCCCTAAAGCCGCCCTTAATATAGGCGGCGCTCCGGTCCCCTGCTTCGCGCGCCAACCCGATCCGACACCGCATGCCAGCTTCCCCCGCTCCCGAACCCGCCACCCCCACCGCCGTGCCCGCTGCCCCGCGCCAACCGGCGTGGGCGATCTTTCTGGTCTTCCTGCGGCTGGGGCTGACCTCCTTTGGCGGGCCGGCCGCCCATCTCGGCTATTTCCGCCATGAATTCGTGGCCCGGCGGCGCTGGCTGTCCGAACAGACCTATGCCGACCTGGTGGCCATGTGCCAATTCCTGCCCGGCCCCTCCAGCAGCCAGGTCGGGCTGGCCATCGGCCTGATCCGGGGCGGCTATCGCGGTGCGCTGGCGGCCTGGCTGGGCTTTACGCTGCCCTCGGCGCTGCTGCTGATGGTGGTGGCCTTGTCGGTTCTGGAGGATGCGCACTGGCTCTCCGGGGAGGTGGTGCACGGCTTGAAGATCGTGGCCGTTGCCATCGTGGCGCAGGCGGTGTGGGGGATGGCGCAGACGCTGTGCCGTGGCCCGGTGCGCCTGGCCATCATGGTGCTGGCCGCGCTGGCGGCGTGGCAACTGCAGGGCAGCCTGGTGCAACTGGGGGTGATCGTGGCCGCCGGCCTGGCCGGACGGCTGCTGCTGCACGGCCCGCAAGTTGCCCTGCAGGAACATCTGCCACTGGTGGTCAGCCGCCGCACGGGGCGCGCCTGCCTGCTGCTGTTCTTCGTCCTGCTGGCGGGCATTCCGCTGCTGGCCGCGCTCCATCCGGCGGCCTGGCTGCAGCAGATCAACATTTTTTATCGCGTCGGTTCCCTGGTCTTCGGCGGCGGCCATGTGGTGCTGCCGCTGTTGCAGGCCGAACTGGTGCCCACGGGCTGGGTGAACAAGGATGTCTTCCTCGCCGGTTATGGCGCGGCCCAGGCGATCCCCGGCCCGCTCTTCACGCTGGCGGCCTATCTGGGCGTGGTGATGTCTTCCTGGCCCAATGGGGTGGCCGGTGGCGTACTGTGCCTGCTGGCCATCTTTGCGCCGTCCTTCCTGCTGGTGACCGGGCTGCTGCCTTTCTGGGATGCGGTGCGCCGTCAGGCCGCGATGCAGGCGGTGCTGGCGGGCGTCAATGCCGCGGTGGTGGGATTGCTGCTGGCGGCGCTCTACCAGCCGGTGTGGACCAGCGCCATCTTCGGCGGGCGTGACCTGCTCATTGCGCTGGCGGCCTTTGCCGCTCTGGTGTGGCTGAAACTGCCCTCCTGGGCGGTCGTGCTGCTGGCGGTGCTGGCCGCCACCCTGCCGGCGCTGGACGGGATCTGACTGGCGAGCAGCGGCAGCGGACTCAGTAAACCACCACCACTGAACGCTCCTGCTGATTCACCAGCAGGAAGGCCCGTCCATCCGGGCTGCCCGCAGGCACGGCCCCACAGGTGTTGGAGACGGCCGCCACGCCATTGATGACATTGACCACCACGTTGCAGCGCGTAGTCACCAGTACCGAGATGGAGAGCTTGGCCGTGGTGGCCGCCTGCAAATGCGGCCAGGCCCAGCAGCCGAGCGTGAGCAGGAGCAGCGCGGCATGCCAGCGCAGCAAATCAGGACGCGCCAGTCGGGTGCCTGCCATCGAGGGGGGATGCTTCATGGTGCGGGCTCCTTGTCGGGTTGGGCCACTGCATTGTTTGGCTGTGCTGTCATCTTAAATAAATTAATCGAATAAATCAATAAAATTAATTTGACAGAATAAAATAATAATATTGTTTATTTCGAAATTGCTGTGGAAGCCGCGCAGTACCTGCAGCAGCGTGGCAGAGGTCAATTATTATCGCAATGACAAGCTCATCATTGTGCCGCATTTTGACCACAGTCGCGCTTTCCCGCCGGAACAAATAAAACAATTTCGGCAATTTATTATCCGATTCGTTATAATTGATTCTATCGAAACCCGCCGTGCCTCCCTGCACTTGCGGGCGGAATCGAACCGGAGTCAGGAACCATGGAGACAAGCTCGTGATGCCAGGCAGCACCCCCAATGACGCGCAGCACGCCCCGGCGCGCCCGCGCGACGGGCGTCTGCCGCTGGCGCTGGCCGAGGTCGGCTTTGCCGTGCTGACGTTGGCCGCGCTGTGGCGTGCCAACCTCCCGCCCTGGTTGATCGCGGGACTGCTGGCCCTGTGGCTGGTCAGGGCGCTGATCCTGCTGCGCCTGCTGCGCGACCATCAGCGCGCCGCGCGCAACCTGGTTCTGGCCAAGGAAGCGGCCGACCAGGCCATGCTCACGCGCGGGGCCTTCCTCTCCACCATGAGCCACGAGATCCGCACTCCCATGAATGCAGTACTGGGCATGGCCGGACTGTTGCGCACCACGCGCCTGGATACGCAGCAAGCCGAATTCGCCAAGGCCATCGAGGATTCGGCCAATGCCCTGCTGGGCATCGTCAATGACGTGCTCGACTTCTCCAAGATCGACGTCGGCAAGATGGACATCGCCGTGGTCGAGTTCGACCTGCTGGAAGTGGTGGAAGCCAGCGCCGAAGCGTTGTCCTTCAAGGCACACGAAAAGCGCGTACGCTTGCTGGCGCACGTCGACCCGCGCCTGCCGGTACGGCTGCTGGGCGACCCCGGACGCATCCGCCAGGTCCTCCTGAACCTGCTGGGCAATGCGCTCAAGTTCACCCATGTGGGCGAAGTGCTGCTGCGGGTGCAGGCCTTGCACGTGTCGGGCGATCACTGCCGGGTGCGTTTCGAAGTGCGCGACAGCGGCATCGGCATGGATGACGATACGCTGCGCCGCCTGTTCTCGCCCTTCTCGCAGGCCGACAATTCGGTGACGCGCCAATACGGCGGCACCGGCCTGGGCCTGTCGATCTGCAAGCGCCTGGTGGAACTGATGGGCGGCAAGATCGGCGTGGAAAGCACGCCCGGTAACGGTTCCTGCTTCTGGTTCGAACTGGGCATTCCCGTGGCGCAACCTCCGCAGTTCGCCACCCGTCCGCATGCAGCCAAAAAACGACAGGTGGCCCTGCTCGAAACGCACGATGCCAGTGCCGCCATGCTGCACGAATACCTGCGCGGGGCCGGGCTGGAAACGGTGCGCTACAGCAGTGCCAGCGACGCCCTGGCGGCCCTGACCGGCCCGGCGGCCACGGCCACCGGCATCGATACCCTCATCGTCAGCAGCGAGATCCGGGATGTGCCGCCGGCCGCAGTGCTGGCACGCCTGCACGCGGAAAGGCCGACAGTTACGTGCGTGCTGCTTGACCATGGCGTACACGGCCTTAATATAGACGGAAAATCAACGTCGCCGGCCCTGCAATTGCCGCTGCGCAAGCAACAGCTGCTGCGTGCGGTCGATCCGCTGGCGGACGGCAAGGATGCGGCCGATGGGGAAGTGACGGCAGCGCGCCCGCTCCGGGCGCTGTCCCGTCCGGGGCAGCAGGAACAGCGTGAACTCCTGCTGGTGGAAGACAACGTGATGAACCAGAAGGTGGCGGTGTACCAGCTCAATGCCATGGGCTACGCGGTCGATATCGCCTCCAACGGTGCGGAGGCGCTGGAGAAGCTGGCACGGCGCGCTTACGCGCTGATCCTGATGGATTGCCAGATGCCGGTGCTGGATGGCTACGAAACCACGCGCCGCATCCGGCGTCTGCAGGGCGAGCTGGCCCACACCCCCATTGTCGCGATGACCGCCAATGCCATGGCCGGGGATCGGGAACAGTGCCTGGAGGCCGGTATGGACGATTACCTGACCAAGCCTTTGCTGCGCTCGCAACTGGCGGCGATGCTGGAGCATTACCTGCCGGCCGCGCAGGAAGCGGCCGCCGACACCGGTGCTGCGCCGGTCATGCTTGACGAGAGCCGCCTGCAGGAACTGTTCGGCGAGGACACCGCGCTGGCTGGCCAGATGCTGGACATGTTCGTCGAACACACCACGCCGGTCATGGACGATCTGGCGCGGCATTGCCAGGCCAGCGATCCGCTGCTGGGCGAGATCCAGGCGCTGGGCCACCGGCTGGCGGGCAGCTGCCTGAACCTGGGCATCCAGGCGCTGGGACAGGCGGGACGCAACATGGAATTGGCGGCACGCCAGGGCGAACTGGCACACGTGCGCAAGCTGGCCGAGGAGTGCGCAAGCGCCTTCGCCGCCTTGCGACAACACCTAAAAGAGAGGGCCGGGGGAACACATGAAGATTCTGATCGTTGACGACGACAAGACCAATCTGTCGCTATTCACGCACATGCTGGCGCAGTTGCCCGATACCAGCATCAGCACCTGCCCCGATGCGTATGAAGCGCTGGACTGGTGCGGCAGCCACGATCCGGACCTGATCCTGCTGGACTACATGATGCCGGGCATGGATGGCCTCGATTTCCTCTCGCGTTTTCGCGCCATGCCGGGCCAGGAAATGACGCCGGTCATCATGATCACCGCCGACATGGGCCTGCAGGTGCGGCACAAGGCGCTGCAGATGTCGGCCAATGATTTCCTGTCGAAGCCGGTGAACCGGGTGGAACTGCTGGCGCGGGTGAAGAACATGCTGGCCATGCGCAAGTCGCAGCTGGCCATGAGCCGGAAGATCGAAGACTTGTCTGAAGAGGTGGAACAGAAGGCGCAGCAGAGCACCAGCCTGGCGCTCAATTCGGTGGACCTGCTCTCGCGCGCAGCCGGCTATCGCGATCCGGAAACGGGCGAACACCTGGTGCGCATGTCCAATTACACCCGCATCATCGCCGCCCATCTTGGCTTGCCCAAGGAGGAGCAGGACCTGCTGCTGGCGGCCTCCCCCATGCACGACATCGGCAAGATGGGCATCCCCGACCATATCCTGCTCAAACCCGGACGGCTGGACGAGGAAGAACTGAAGGTCATGCGCCTGCACGCGCAGATCGGTGCCGACATCTTGCGCGGTAGTCCGTCCTCCCTGCTGCAGACCGCCTCCCGGATCGCCGAGACCCATCATGAAAAATGGGATGGCAGCGGCTACCCCAATGGGATAAAGGGCGACGACATTCCTTTGTATGGCCGCATCGTGGCCGTAGCCGACGTGTTCGATGCGCTGACCTCCTCGCGACCTTACAAAAAAGGCTGGAGCCTGGAAGACGCGGCGCGTTATCTGCGCGACAATGCGGGCAGCCACTTCGATCCGCGCTGCGTGGAAGCCTTCTTTGCCGGCTGGGAGGAAGTGGTCGATATCTACAACCGCAACCAGGACGGCAAATGATGCTCACCTTCATTGAACCCACGCTGTTCGAGAAGCTCAGGAGCGCCCAAGCCCTGCCCTCGCCCGGCGGGGTGCGCCTGACCATCATGCGCCTGTGTGCGCAGGATGATCCCGACATGCATGAACTGATCCACCTGGTGCAGGCCGATCCGGCCCTGTCCGGGCGCATCATCCGCATCGTCAACGTACTCAATGCCGAGCGCGTGCGCCCGATCGCCTCGGTCAGCATGGACAGCATGCTGCTGGTCGGCCTGCAGGCCGTGCGCCAGCTGGCCCTGGCGCTGTCGCTGGCGGAAACCACGGCCCCGGCCTCCTGCGCCAACTTCAAGCTGCCGGCCTTCTGGGCCCACAGCTTCGCCATGGCCTGCAGTGCCCAGGCCATCAGCGGCCACACCCGCGTGGCACCGCTGGGAGAAATGTTCACCACCGGCCTGCTGGCCAACATCGGCAAGCTGACCCTGGCCTCGGCGCATCCGGCCGGCTATTCGTCGCTGCTGACGCGCCCGCTGGAACCGTCGGGGCAACTGGCGATGGAACAATCGCTGTTTGGCTTCAACCACCTCAACATCGCAGCGGCGCTGATGCAGGACTGGAAGATCCCGGAACTGTTCTGCGATGCCGTGCTGCACTACGAAGCCCCGGCCCTGCCGGAGGAGCTGCCGGCTCCGCGTCCGCTGGAAATCATCTGGACCCTGTATCTCTCGGCCGCCATGGCCGAACTGGGCTGCGGCACACCGCAGGTAGCCGAGGCCGCCCTGCCCAAGATCGCGCGGGCGCTGCCGCAACTGCAACTGGCACCGAATGATTTCCCGGCGCTGTATCAGGCCGCAGGGGAGGACTGGCAGGATTGGACCCAGACCATGCACCTGACCGCCAAGACCTTGTGGCAGGGTCTTCCGGGGCAGGTCCACGACAAACTGCTGCGCCTGCAAGAGGCCGTCGGCGGTGACGATGCAGGCACTTGAACAACTGCTGCTCAGCGAAGCACCCGACGCCTATGTCCTCATGGACATGCAAGGCGGCGTGGTCTACTGGAACCGCTGCGCCGAACAGATCTTCGGCTACAGCGGCCAGGAAGTGCTGGGCCAGCATCTGGCGGACTTCATCGTGCCGCCCGAGCGGCGCAACGAGGAAGAGCGGGTGTTCGCCGATACGCTGGCGCTGGGCCGGGCCGAATGCCAGTCCATCCGCCGCCGCAAGGATGGCTCGCTCTTGCACCTGTCAGTCTCCAACAAGCTGTTGCGCGATGAGCAAGGGCAACCGCAATACGTGCTGTCCTGCAAGCGGGACATCAGCCAGGCCACGGTGCAGCGTGACATCAGCCTGATCGCGGCCAGTGTCCACGGGCTTTATGATTCGCTGCCCGACGGCATCGTCGTGGTCAACGCGCTGGACCGCGTGGTGCTGGCCAATCGCCGCGCCGGCGAGCTGTTCGGCTGGGAGGTTGGCGAACTGACCGGGCGTGCCATCGATGTCCTGATCCCGCAGCGCTTCCTGGCCATGCATGCGCAAAACCTGGCGGAGTACCTGTCCGGCCGCGCCGCGCCGGCCAGCAATACCACGCCCGACCTGTGCGGGCTCAAGCGCAATGGCAGCGAATTCCCGGTTGACGTCAGCCTGAGCCCGCTGGTCATCGAGGGCGAGACCTTCCTCATGATCGCCGTGCGCGACATCAGCGACCGCAAGCGCATCGAAGAAGATCTGGCCGAAAAGAACCGCGCCTTGCAGGAGGCCGTGGAGTCGCGCGACCGCTTCCTGGCCAATACCTCGCACGAGCTGCGCACTCCCTTGAACGCCATCCTGGGATTTACTGAAATCCTGCTCACACGCATGGGCGGACCGCTCACGGCGGACCAGGAACAACAGCTGCAGACCGTGCACGAGAGCGCCCAGCATCTGCTGGGACTGATCACCAGCCTGCTCGATGTCTCGCGCATGGAGGCCGAGGCGGAAGACCTGATCCCCGAGGCCCTGCTCTGCTCGGAACTGATCGAGGAAGCCGTGGCCGTACTGCGCCCGGCCGCAATGAAGAAAGGCTTGCAACTGGAGCTGGCACCCTATGCGGGCGAAGTGCGCATCCATGCCAACCGGCGCGCCCTGGCGCAGATCCTGATGCACCTGGTCGGCAACGCGATCAAGTTCACCGATCGCGGCCAGGTGCTGGTAAAGCTGCGCCAGCAACGCCACGACAAGACCCTGACCAGCTGGATCGAGGTCAGCGACAGCGGCTGCGGCATCAGCGAACAGGACCAGCAGAAGCTGTTTCGCGCCTTCACCCAGCTCGACGCCACCGCCTCGCGCAAGCACGAGGGCATGGGCCAGGGCCTGTACCTGAGCCAGAAGCTGGCCAACCTGATGGGCGGCTCGATCACGGTGCAAAGCCGGGTCGGGACCGGCAGCCGTTTCACGCTCTGCCTCGAAGAGAACACTTGAGCCAGCGCATGCCGTGACATCTCGGCGTGCGCCAATCCACCACAACAGCGTAGAATCGCGGCACAACAAAAACAGTTTCCGAAGGCTGCTTCCCGTGGGGGAGCATGCCTGCGGGAGGGTTTCCAAACATGCCGACTTCACGTCTCTTGATCATTGACGATCATGCGCTCTTTCGTTGCGGCCTGCGGCTGGTGCTGCAGGCCGCCTTGCCGCACGCCAACATCGACGAGGCCGCCTCGCTGGAGGACGCCATGCGCCTTGAGGACGGCCAGCCGCCCGGCATGGTGCTGCTGGACATCCAGCTGGGCGGACTCAATGGCATCGACGGCATGTCCGTGCTGGCGCGCAAGTGGCCGCAAGTGCCGGTAATCATTCTTTCCGCCGACGATACCGACGAAACCGTGCGTGAAGCCACCCGGCGCGGCGCGGCTGCCTTCGTCTCCAAGGCAGCTACCGCTGACCACATCCTGCGGGTCTTGCTGGAGGTGGCTGGCGGACGGCATGTCCTGCCTGTGCCCGATGTCGCCGCCGATGCCACCGGCAAACCCCAGTTCACTCCGCGCCAGTATGAGGTACTGGGCCTGCTCAGCCAGGGCCTGACCAACAAGGCCATCGGCCGCCGGCTCAATCTTTCCGAAAACACCATCCGCGGCCATGTCCAGGCCATCCTGCTGGCCCTGGATGTGGACAACCGCGCCGAAGCCGCCTTTGCCGCCCGCCGGCGCGGTCTGGTGAGCTAGCGCATGAAGAGCGACGGCGCGCTGGCAAGCGCACCCGTGCACGCCACGGGCGACGACACGCTGCACCGCGTCCGCGTGGAGCAGGTGCGGCTGTTGTGCGGCAATCTGGGCAGCTCGGTGCTGCCGGGCATTCTGGTGGCGCTGCTGGTGGCCTATGCACTGCGCGAGAGCGCCGGTCTGTGGCCACTGCTGGGGTGGGCTGCCGGGGTGATCGCCTCCAAGCTGTTCGACTACGCCGATGCGCGGCGCATGTTGCGCATGGAAATCACGCCCGCCAACATCGACCAGATCAAGCGCCGCCTGGTCGTATTGCATGGCATCGATGGTGCCGCCTGGGGCCTGTTGGCACCGCTGGCGCTGGATACCGCCAGCCCGGGTGGCAGCATCCTGCTCATCGGGGTGCTGGCGGGGGTGGCCGGCAATTCCATGTCGATCCTGTCGCCGGTGCTGCCGGCCTTCGTGTCCTTCTGCCTGGTGGAGCTGGGCATGTTGGCGGCCAGCGCCTGGCATACGCATGAAGATGCACTTGAGGTACTGGCAGTGGCCGCCCTGCTCTACGTCGCCTCGCTCATGGTCCAGGCGCGCAACAGTGCAGGTGCGGCGCGCGCGGCCATCATGCTGCGCTTCGAGAACAATGCGCTCATCGAGCGCCTGCAGCGCGAATCCGAAAAAACCCAGCAGGCCCTGCAGCAGGCCGAACAGGCCAATGCCGCCAAGTCACGTTTCCTGGCCGGGGCCAGCCACGACCTGCGGCAACCCATCCATGCGCAAGGGCTGTTCCTGGAAGTGCTGTCCAATACCCCGCTCGATCCCATGCAGCGCGAGGTGGTCGGCCGCCTGCGCAATGCCGCCGACAATTGCGCCGACATGCTGCACACCCTGCTGGATTACTCACGCATCGAAGCGGGCGTGGTGACACCGCAGCTAGCCCCTTTCCGCCCGCAGGCGCTGATCCATCGCATCAGCCGCGAGATGGCCGCGCAGGCCGAGGCCAGGGGCCTGGTGTTCCGCACTCGCGAGAGCCAGGCAGTGGCCAGCGCCGATGCGGGGCTGACCGAACTGATCCTGCGCAATCTGGTGTCCAATGCGATCCGCTATACCGAACGTGGTGGCGTGCTGGTGGCCTGCCGTCAGCGGGGTCCACAGGTGTGGCTGGAGGTATGGGATACCGGCATCGGCATCGCGCCGGAGCAGCAGCAGGAAATCTTTCGCGAATTCCACCAGCTGGGCAATCCGGAACGCGATCACAACAAGGGGATGGGCCTGGGTCTGGCGATTGCCGAGGGATTGGCGAAGATGCAGGGCTTGCAGCTGACGGTCCAGTCACGGCCGGGACGAGGGAGTGTCTTCCGGCTGCAACTGCCGGCGGCGCTCATGCCGCTGCCGGCGCATCCGGGCAAGCCGGCACCGGCGCTCACGGCACAGCGCGACCTGCACGGCCTGCGCATCCTGCTGATCGATGACGACCAGCGTGTGCGCGACAGCATGGCGCAGCTGCTGGGCCAATGGGGCTGCCATTGCATCGACGTCGAAGGCCTGGAAGAGGCGGAAGCGCTGGCCCACTCACAGGAATTCGACGTGGTCATCAGCGACTACCGCCTGCGTGCGCATCGCAATGGCACCGAAGCCATCGCGGCGGTACGCGCTGCCAGCCGGGAGCACGTCGGTGCGCTGCTCATCACCGGGGATACGGCACCGGCCCGGCTGCGCGAAGCCAGCGAAAGCGGCATTCCCATGCTGCACAAGCCGGTGGCCCCGGCGCAATTGTGGGAGGCACTGCTGCGGCTGGCGGCGAAGGCTGGCGGCGTGCATCCGCAATGATGTGTTGATGCGCAATTGCGGTCACCAACACATCAGCGGATTGACGCATCAATGGATCAGTCCACGCCGCGTGCGCGGTCTTCCTTGAATTTCTTGACGAAGTCCTGGAAGGTGCCGGCGTCGATGGCGTCGCGCATCTCCTGCATCAGTTGCAGGTAGTAGTGCAGGTTGTGCACGGTGTTCATGCGGGCACCCAGGATTTCACCGGCGCGATGCAGGTGGTGCAGGTAGGCGCGCGAGAAGTTCTTGCAGGCGTAGCAGTCGCAGCTCTCGTCGAAGGGACGGTCGTCGTTCTTGTACTTGGCGTTCTTGATCTTGACGTCGCCATAGCGCGTGAAGATCCAGCCATTGCGCGCATTGCGGGTCGGCATGACGCAGTCGAACATGTCCACGCCGTTGGAGACGCCTTCCACCAGGTCTTCCGGCGTACCCACGCCCATCAGGTAGTGCGGCTTGTCGGCCGGCAGGCGCGGGCCGACGTGTTCCAGCACGCGCATCATGTCTTCCTTGGGCTCGCCCACCGACAGGCCGCCGATGGCGAAACCATCGAAGCCCAGTTCTTCCAGGCCGGCCAGCGATTCATCGCGCAGGCCTTCGAACATGCCGCCCTGGACGATGCCGAAGAGCGCGTTCGGATTTTCGCCGCGATCGAATTCATCCTTGGAACGCTTGGCCCAGCGCAGCGACATGCGCATGGATTTGCCGGCTTCTTCGCGAGTGGCGGGACGGCCATCGATCTCATAAGGCGTGCATTCATCGAACTGCATGACGATGTCCGAATTGAGCACGCGCTGGATCTGCATCGAGATCTCCGGCGAGAGGAACAGGCGGTCACCGTTGATGGGTGAAGCAAAGTGCACGCCCTCTTCCGTGATCTTGCGCATCTCGCCCAGCGAAAATACCTGGAAGCCGCCGGAGTCGGTCAGGATGGGCTTGTCCCAGCCGATGAACTTGTGCAGGCCGCCGAACTTGCTGACCACTTCCAGTCCCGGGCGCAGCCACAGGTGAAAGGTATTGCCGAGGATGATCTGGGCGTTGATTTCCTTCAGTTCCAGCGGCGACATGGCCTTGACCGAACCATAGGTGCCCACCGGCATGAAGATGGGCGTCTCGACGGTGCCGTGGTTCAGTTTGACGCGGCCGCGGCGGGCCTTTCCGTCGGTTTTCAGCAGGGTAAATTCCAGCATGGTGCTCTCTGTTTTCTTTCCGGGTTTCTCAGGTACGGGTCAGCAGCATGGCATCGCCATAGCTGAAGAAACGGTATTGCTGTGCAATGGCGTGCGCATAGGCCGCACGGATGTGTTCATAGCCGGCGAAGGCTGACACCAGCATCAGCAGGGTCGACTTGGGCAGGTGGAAGTTGGTCACCAGCTGGTCGACGGTCTTGAAGGTGTAGCCGGGCGTGATGAAGAGCTGGGTGTCATCGCTGCCGGCCTGGAGCTGGCCGCTCTGCGAGCCGGACTCCAGGGCGCGCATGCTGGTGGTCCCCACCGCGATGACACGGCCTCCGGCGGCCTTGGTGGCACGCACGGCCTCTACCGTCTCGGGCGAGATGGTGTACCACTCGCTGTGCATCTTGTGCTGCGACAGGTCTTCCACCCGCACCGGCTGGAAGGTGCCGGCGCCCACGTGCAGGGTCACGAAGGCTTGCTTGACGCCACGGGCGGCGAGTTGCTGCAGCAGGGCTTCATCGAAGTGCAGGCCGGCGGTCGGTGCAGCGACGGCACCGGGTTCCTTGGCGTAGACGGTCTGGTAGCGCGTCTCGTCATAGGCATCGGCCTCGTGGTCGATGTAGGGCGGCAGTGGCAGGCTGCCGTATTGCTCCAGCAACTCGAAGGCATCGGCGGGGAAATGCAGGGTGAAGAATTCGCCGAAACGTTCACCTACGGTGACATCGAAGGCATCGGCCAGGCGGATGCGGGTACCTGGTGGCGGCGACTTGGAGGCGCGTACCTGAGCGTGGACGGTGCGCGGATCGAGGATGCGCTCGACCAGGGCCTCGATCTTGCCGCCGGTTTCCTTCACACCGAACAGGCGCGCCTTGATGACGCGGGTATCGTTGAAGACCAGCAGGTCGCCGGGCTGCAGCAGCTCGACGATGTCGGAGAAGCGGCGGTCGGTCAGTTGTGCACCCTGCACCTGAAGCAGGCGCGAAGCGCTGCGCTCTGCCAGCGGGGTCTGGGCGATGAGCTCGGGGGGGAGCTCGAAATCGAAGTCGGAAAGAGAGTACATGCTTGCAAAATATGGGTGGAGGCGATGCGCACGGCAGCCAACATGGCCAAATGGCCCGGTGCCGGGGCACTTCCCGGGCAAGAAGTGTTGCCGGCGGGATTGATACTGTAAATATTCACAGTAAAATAGCGTAACCCGTTATTTTACGCTGTCTGCGCGTTTTTCCCATATGCGCGTGCGACTAGCCACAATGGCCCTCCGTCCATACAACGCCGACCGCATGCCCGCTACCGCGAAGAAAACCACCCCGCCGGCCTCGAAGAAAAAAGCGGCTCCCGCTGCCAAAGCCGCCGCAAAGCCTGCTGCCAAGCCCGAAAACAAGCTGGCCAAGCTGGGCCTGCACAATGACATGGACCTGGTGCTGCACCTGCCGCTGCGCTATGAGGATGAAACCACCCTCATGAGCATCGCCGAGGCCTCCATGCGGGGCCTGCAGACGGTGCAAGTCGAAGGCGTGGTCACTGCCTGCGACGTGCAGTTCCGCCCGCGCCGGCAGTTGATCGTGACAGTCGGCGACGACAGCGGGCAGTTGACCCTGCGCTTCATCAATTTCTACGGCAGCCAGACCAAGCAGCTGGCCGAAGGCACCCGGGTGCGGGTGCGCGGCGAATTGCGGCATGGTTTCTTCGGCGCCGAGATGGTCCATCCCTCTTACAAGGTGGTCAACGAAGGCGCTCCGCTGCCCGATGTCCTCACGCCCGTCTATCCGGCTGGCGAAGGCCTCTCCCAGGCCTATCTGCGCAAGGCCATCGCCAATGCCATGAGCCGACTGGACTGGAGCGATACGCTGCCGCCTTCGATGCTGGAGACCCTGAACCTGGCCGGCTTCGAACCGTCCGTGCGGCTGCTGCACAATCCGCCGCCGGACGTGGATGAGCATGCCCTGATCGAACGTTCCCATCCCGCCTGGATCCGCATGAAGTTCGATGAATTGCTGGCCCAGCAGCTCTCGCTAAAGCGCGCCCAGGCCGCGCGCCGCGCCAAGACCTCACGCGCCTTGCCGGTCACCGGGCGCATCACCGAGGAACTGACCAAGGTCCTGCCCTTCCAGCTGACCGGTGCCCAGCAGCGCGTTCTCGAAGAGATTCGCGCCGACCTGCGCCAGTCCTTCCCCATGCAGCGCCTGCTGCAGGGCGATGTGGGCAGCGGCAAGACGGTGGTGGCCGCGCTGGCCGCCGCCCAGGCCATCGACAGCGGTTGCCAGGCGGTGCTGATGGCACCGACCGAAATCCTGGCCGAACAGCATTTCCGCAAGATCGCGGCCTGGATGGAACCGCTCAATGTCGGCGTGGCCTGGCTCTCCGGCAGCCAGAAAAAAAAGGAAAAGACCGAAGCCCTGGCCCACATCGAATCCGGTGCGGCGCGCCTGGTCATCGGTACCCACGCGCTGATCCAGGACACGGTGCAATTCGAGAACCTGGGCCTGGTGATCGTCGATGAGCAACACCGCTTCGGCGTGGGCCAGCGTCTGGCCCTGCGCAACAAGAGCTTCAATCCGGCCGACCGCGAAGCGGCTGCCGTGCCGCACCAGCTGATGATGTCGGCCACCCCCATCCCGCGTACGCTGGCGATGACCTATTACGCCGATCTCGAAGTCTCGGTGATCGATGAACTGCCGCCAGGCCGCTCGCCTATCGTCACCCGCGTGATCGACCAGAACCGCCGCGATGAAGTCATTGAACGGGTGCATGCGGCGGCGCTGGAAGGCAAGCAGATCTACTGGGTCTGCCCGCTGATCGAGGAATCCGAGGCCTTGCAGTTGCAGACTGCGACCGACACTCATGCAGCCCTCTCGGCCGCGCTGCCGGACCTGCAGATCGGCCTGGTGCACGGCCGCATGAAACCGGTGGAAAAACAGATCGTCATGGAAGGCTTCAGCCGGGGGGCCATCCACCTGCTGGTGGCGACCACCGTCATCGAAGTCGGTGTGGACGTGCCCAATGCCTCGCTGATGGTGATCGAACATGCCGAGCGTTTTGGCCTGTCGCAGCTGCACCAGTTGCGCGGACGCGTGGGGCGGGGCTCGGCAGCCAGCGTGTGCCTGCTGCTGTATCAAGGCCCCCTCGGCGGCACCGCCAAGCAGCGCCTGGCGACCATGCGCGAGACTACCGACGGCTTCGAGATCGCACGGCGCGACCTCGATATTCGCGGGCCGGGTGAGTTCCTGGGCGCAAGACAATCCGGTGAGGCCATGCTGCGTTTTGCCGATCTGGCCACCGACCAGTGGCTGGTGGAAAAAGCGCGCGATACGGCGCAGGCACTCCTGCAGCATACGCCCGATATCGTGGATCGCCATCTGGCCCGCTGGCTTGGCGGACGGGAAGATTTCCTGAAGGTATGAAACACCCGCGAAGGCCGCCGCAGAGGCCGCCTCGCCGGGCTTCGGGCTTGGTCTTTTGCAAAGCTTTCCAGCATCTCTCACGCGGCAGGCCAGTGCAAGGGCTGCAAACGCAAATCGGCAAAATGCCAACCACATTTCCGCAAAAATCGAGAATTTCTTCGCTTTATGTCGATTGACGGACAGCAGTACTGAGTCCAATCTACGGCCCACGGTGAACGGGTTCATGAAGGATCGCGCGGCGCACGCTGGTTCACCGGCTTCCCGTTGCGCCGGATGACCATCGCTAACTACAGAAGGCTGAACATTTTGGTTTCCAACCACGATCAACAATTGGCCCGCAGACTGCTCTGCCCCATCTGCCAACGCGCGCTGACGGCTTGCATCTGCCACTGGACCTCTCCCATCGATCATGCCGTCGATGTGCTGATCCTTCAGCATCCGCTGGAAGTGAGCAATGCCAAGAACAGCGTGCGGCTGCTGCACCTGAGCCTGCCCTACAGCAAGCTGGTGGTCGGCTCGGTATTTGATGCCGAGGAACTGCACGCAATGATGCATGCACCATCCCGCCTGCGCGGCGTCTCTTCGACCGAACCGGTGCATCCGGTGCTGTTGTACACGGACGATGTCTGCACGCCCGAGACCCGCTACTTCGATGCGCGCACCATGATGGTGGACAAACAAGAGACGCTCAAGCGCGTGCGCCTGGTGATCATCGACGGTACCTGGCGCAAGAGCCGCAAGATGCTGTTCGAAAACCCGATCCTGCAAACCCTGCCGCGCATGATGCTGATCGATACCCCGACCTCGCGCTACACCATCCGCAAGTCGCACAAGCCCGAACAGCTGGCCACGCTGGAAGCAACCGGCTACGCGCTCATGCAGCTGGAACGCAACAGCGAGAAATATCATCCGCTGCTGACGGCCTTCGACAACTTCGTCCTGCAACAGGGCTACATGCGCATGCACGGCCAGGCGACGCGGCGCAGCGAATAGGCGATCGGCCTGGCGCAGGGGAACCAAAGGCGCTGACCGCTGACCAAACCCATCCGGCCGCTCCGTGCGGCCGTTCTTGTTCAGGTGGCGTGGCAATGCGCTTATAATTGTGCGATTGAGACGTTGTGATCCTGAACATCTCTGACATACGTTGACGCCGGCCGGCGTCATCCCATCCCTGCGAACAAATCAACACATGAGTTCCGAATTCCTGCAACTGGCTGAAAAAGTCACTCAGCTCGCCAAGCTGGCACAAGGCCTGCGCGAAGAAAATGCCGAGCTGCGCCGGAAAGTCAAACTGCTCTCCGAAGACAACACCACCCTCGCCTCCCGCGTGGACCAGGCTTACCAGCGCGTCTCCGCCGTGCTGGCGCAACTGCCCGTGGCCGAAGTGGAAGAAGAAGCGGCTGCCGCCGGTGAGGAGGCCGCATGACCACCATCCAGATCAATGCCATGATCATGGGCCAGTCCTATACGCTGGCCTGCCAGGAAGGCGAACAGGCCGCGCTGCATCATGCCGTGGCCTATCTCGACCAGAAGATGCGCGCCATCCGCGACGCCGGCCGCATCAAGGGCACCGACCGCATCGCCGTGATGGCCGGACTGGGCATCGCTGCCGAGTTGCTGAGCATGCAACGTGCTGAAGGTCCCTTCGCCGGCCTGACCATTGCGCAATGGCAGCAGCAGATTGCCGCCATCACCGAGGTGGTGGACCAGGCGCTAGCACCGCAGGAAAAACTGTTTTGAGTGCGCTGTCAGCGCCATGCTGACACGCGGAAATTCTTTACGCGTGCTTGAGAAAATGGCTGCCTTGCGCAGCCATTTTGCTTTCCCGGACCAAGCACTTCCGGTGAAGAAAATCCGGTTACAAAATCGTCGGCTTATTTTTGAGGAAGTTCTTGGAGGACGAAGATGAATCGGTTAGACTTCGTACTCCTGCCGTGTTCGCGATTGCCATATATTCCTTGAACCATTTACGAGCATAGGCTGTGGGATTGTTCGATGGGCGTGAGCGTCGCTAGTCCGATGAACCCGAAATTGAACTACCGCAGCCAACTTGAACCGTCAGGTTCAGGATGCCGGCACAGCGGCACAGGCGGGACTTGGATTGAAGAAAAACGGCTGCATTCGCAGCCGTTTTTTTATGCCTTTTTGATACTTGTTTGATGCCTGCTTGCAATGCCTCTTTGTTATGCGTGTTTGCTGGCGTGATGGAGGAGCAAGCAGCCCCTCCTCTTCGCCTCACTCAGCTCTCGCGTTTCTTCGCGCCCTTGCGCTCCAGTCCCACTTCATCGATCACATCCTGAAATTCGGTCACGTCCTCGAAACTCTTGTAGACCGAGGCAAAGCGGATATAGGCGATCTTGTCCAGGCGCTTCAGTTCGCGCATCACCAGTTCCCCGACCTGCCCCGACATCACCTCGCGCTCGCCGCTTTGCAGCAGCTTGTCCTGGATGCTCTGGATGGCCATATCGACCGCCTCGGCCGATACCGGGCGCTTGCGCAGCGCCAGCATCAGGCTGCCGCGCAGCTTGGCCGGATCGAAGTCAGTACGGCTGCCATTCTTCTTGACGATCACCGGCATGGTCAGCTCGATGCGCTCGTAAGTCGTGAAGCGCTTGTCGCAATTGCCGCAGCGGCGGCGGCGGCGAATGGAATGGCCGTCCTCGGACAGGCGCGTATCCAGCACCGGGGTATCTTCGTGATTGCAGAATGGGCACTTCATGGTGGCAGTGAGGCAGTAGTTGGATTGAGCTGGACAATGAGGGCCGGGGCCCGGTACTTCGATGATGCGCCGGCCACGCCATGGAAAGCACCACAGTGTTGCATCCCCAGGCCGGCCCGGCCATCGTATGCGAGGGCAAACCGGCCGGTCCAAATAAGCGACGGCGCCCGCAGTAACGGGCGCCGTCCGGAACAACTTCTACGACAGGTGCAGTTTCCGCTTTTTGGCAGAAAACTTCACGCCGGCCCACAACGGGCCGGCATTTCCGTCGTCAATCAGCCGTAGACCGGGAAGGCCTCGGTCAGCTTCTTCACTTCGGCCTTGACGCGCTCGATGGTGGCGGCATCGTGCGGGTTGTCCAGCACGTCGGCGATCAGGTTGCCGACCTTTTCAGCTTCGGCTTCCTTGAAACCACGGGTGGTCATGGCCGGGCTGCCCAGGCGGATGCCGGAGGTCACGAATGGCTTTTCCGGATCGTTGGGGATGCCGTTCTTGTTGCAGGTCATGTGGGCCGAACCCAGAATGGCTTCGGCTTCCTTGCCGGTCAGGCCCTTGGGACGCAGGTCCACCAGCATCACGTGCGACTCGGTGCCGCCGGAAACGATGCGCAGGCCGCGCTTGATCAGGGTCTTGGCCAGCACGTCGGCGTTCTTCACCACTTGCTGCTGATACGCCTTGAATTCCGGCGAAGCTGCTTCCTTGAAGGCCACGGCCTTGGCCGCGATGACGTGCATCAGCGGGCCGCCCTGGATACCCGGGAAGATGGCCGAGTTGATGGCCTTCTCATGCTCGGCCTTCATCAGGATCACGCCACCGCGCGGACCGCGCAGGGACTTGTGGGTGGTCGAGGTGACGAAGTCGGCGAAGGGCACCGGGTTCGGGTACACGCCTGCAGCGATCAGGCCGGCGTAGTGGGCCATGTCCACCATGAAGTAGGCACCGACTTCCTTGGCGATCTTGGCGAAGCGCTCGAAATCGATGCGCAGCGAGTAAGCCGAAGCGCCAGCGATGATCAGCTTGGGCTTCTTCTCGCGGGCCAGGCGTTCCATGGCGTCGTAGTCGATTTCTTCCTTGTCGTTCAGGCCGTAGGAAACCACGTTGAACCACTTGCCCGACATGTTCAGTGCCATGCCGTGGGTCAGGTGGCCGCCTTCTGCCAGCGACATGCCCATGATGGTGTCACCCGGCTTCAACATGGCGAAGAACACGCCCTGATTGGCCTGGGAACCGGAGTTGGGTTGCACGTTGGCGGCTTCGGCGCCGAACAGGGCCTTCAGGCGGTCGATGGCCAGCTGCTCGGCCACGTCCACGAATTCACAGCCACCGTAGTAGCGCTTGCCCGGATAGCCTTCGGCGTACTTGTTGGTCAGCTGCGAACCTTGCGCTTCCATGACGGCCGGCGAGGTGTAGTTTTCAGACGCGATCAGCTCAATGTGATCCTGCTGGCGGGTGTTTTCCTTCTGGATGGCAGACCACAGGTCGGGATCGACTTTCGCGAGAGTCTGGTTCTTGTCAAACATGGCTTTTCTCCAAATTGATGAGCTGGGGCCGAAGATCGCGTCACCGGCAGCATGCGGACATGCCGGGGGCTCGACTTCCGAAATCGAATGAGGGCCGGAAAAATGGAATGGGATTGCGGGCAGCCTCAGTCGTACTGTCCATTCGGCTGCCCAGGCGCACGGCTGTTGAAATCTCACGCTTCCCGATGGATCCCCATCTTGGCCGGTTTTACCCGGCGTTTCGCCAGTCACGTGAGACGAAATGGTGAGCGCATTGTAGTGAAACGGGGCGATTTGGGCAAGAACCATGGTGGCCGCGCAACAGCCCCGCTCCAGAGCCGATATGAAAGAAAAAGCTGGAAAAAACCCGAAAAAAGCGAGCCCATCCTCGTAAAAAGCGGCTTTGGGCTACAATTTCGCTTCTTTCGTTTTTACTTCCGGATCGCCGGTGTGAAGCTTTATCCAGTTTCCCTGCCCGGCGCCGGTCTCATCGCCACACAACAGGAGAATCAAGAGATGGTCGTGTTGATTACAGGAGCAACCGCAGGCTTCGGTGCCGCCATGGCGCGCAAATTTGCCGGCAACGGTCACAAGGTGATCGCGGCCGGTCGCCGCAAGGAGCGCCTGGATGACCTGGTCAAGGAACTGGGTGCCGACAAGGTGCTGCCCCTGGTGCTGGACGTGACCAGCAAGGAATCGATCAAGGCCGGCCTGGAGAGCCTGTCGGGCGAGTGGAAGCAGGTCGACGTGCTGGTCAACAACGCCGGCCTGGCGCTGGGCCTGGGCCCGGCCCACGAAGTGGCGCTGTCGGACTGGGAAACCATGATCGACACCAACGTCAAGGGCCTGGTCACCATCACCCACGCCCTGCTGCCGGAGATGGTCAAGCGCGGCAGCGGCACCATCATCAACCTGGGCTCGGTGGCCGGTGCTTATCCCTATCCGGGCGGCAACGTCTACGGTGCCACCAAGGCCTTCGTCGACCAGTTCACCCTGAACCTGCGCGCCGACCTGGTCGGTACCGGCGTGCGCGCCACCAACCTGGCGCCTGGCCTGTGCGGCGGCACCGAGTTCTCCAACGTGCGCTTCAAGGGCGACGATGGCGCGGCGGCGAAGGTCTATGAAGGAACCACCCCGCTGACGGCCGAAGACATCGCGGAAGCCGCCTTCTGGGTCGCCACCATGCCCGCCCATGTGAACATCAATTACATGGAACTGATGCCGACCTGCCAGGGCTTCAGCCCCTTCAACATCAAGCGCAAACAGTAAGGGATGGAGTAGAATGGCGTTTTTGCCGAAGGTGCCCTGGCACCGCAAGAACGCCATCCTCGCCCGACCTTGGCTGATGGACAAGTTCTGCAGGCAGCGAGCGGCCGTCAATTCGTTCGCTTGCCTGACGGCATCATCGCGGACTGCGATGGATTTCCTGGTTCACTTTTCCTGATTTCCTGATTCTTTCTCCCCTGCCACAGCAGATTTCCCAATAACAAGAAGCATATGAGTGCCGCCAGTAGTCCATTCGACTGGAAGATCCGGGTCTATTACGAAGATACTGACACCGGAGGCGTGGTCTTCTACGCCAACTATCTGAAGTTCTTTGAGCGCGCCCGCACCGAATGGCTGCGCTCCTTCGGTTTCCAGCAACAGCACCTCGCCGAGACCACCGGTGCCATCTTCGTGGTCAAGAACACCAGCGTCGACTATCTCTCGCCCGCCCGGCTGGACGATGAACTCCGCCTGACCGTAGTGGTCGAAAAATTTCGAAATGCCTCCATGCAATTCATCCAGGAGGCCTGGCGCCTGCCGTCGGGGGACGGCTCAGGTAGCGCAGGCCCCGATGGCAGCGCACCGCGTCTGCTGGCACGAGGCAGCATCACCGTAGTCTGTGTGGACCAGGCCACTTTCCGGCCGCGTCCGATTCCTGACGATTTGCTGAATCGCATCAAGAAGGCCACATGATGTCAACGGAAAAGCTCATCCGGGCCTTTATGGTGCTGGGACTGTCGCCTTGTGGCGACACATTCCCGTCGGTTGGGACAATCTGCGCCATGGAAAACTTCTCTGCACATTTGCCGTCTTTTGTTTCGTACCGTTTCATATAGCGTCACCGCCTCACTGAACGTTCACACAAAACAACAGATTTTTAACCTAGCCTCCTTACCCCAACGCCGCCTTCAAGCCGCCACACTTTCCCATGAACGTCACACAAGACCTGTCCTTCATTTCACTGATCGCCAACGCGTCCGTCCTGGTGCAACTCGTGATGTTGCTGCTGCTGTCGGCCTCGATCATCAGCTGGACCTACATCTTCCGCAAGATGTTCACCATCCGCTCGGCGCGTGTGCAGACCGAGGAATTCGAACGCGTCTTCTGGTCCGGCGGCAACCTGTCGGCGCTGTACCAGGATGCCCTGTCCAACCGCCGCAAGGCCGGTGCCGGTGGCGCGCTGGAGCGTATCTTCCAGGCCGGCATGGGTGAATTCACCAAGGCCAAGGCGTCGGTGGCCGCGCGTGGCGGTGCGGTCGAACCCGCCCTGCTGCTCGACGGTGCCCGCCGCGCCATGCGCGCCGCCTACCAGCGCGAGATGGATGCGCTGGAATCGCACCTGGCCTTCCTGGCCTCGGTCGGTTCGGTGTCCCCGTATGTGGGCCTGTTCGGTACCGTGTGGGGCATCATGAACGCCTTCCGTGGCCTGGCCAACGTGCAGCAGGCCACCCTGGCTGCGGTTGCACCCGGCATTGCCGAAGCCCTGATCGCCACGGCCATCGGCCTGTTCGCGGCGATTCCGGCGGTGGTGGCCTACAACCGCTATTCGCACGACATCGACCGTCTGGCGATCCGCTTCGAGAGCTTCATCGAAGAGTTCTCCAACATCTTGCAACGTCAGGCACGCTAATGGCTGGCTCATCGATGCGCGGGGGCCGTCCCCGCAAGTTCAAGTCCGAGATCAACGTCGTGCCCTACATCGACGTGATGCTGGTGCTGCTCATCATCTTCATGGTGGCCACGCCCATCACCAATCCCAGCGTGATCAACCTGCCCACGGCGGGCAAGTCCACGCAACCGCCGTCGGATTACATCGAGATCGCCCTGAAGCCCAACGCCCAGGCCACCATCCGCATCAACGGCCCCAAGAGCGGCGGCAAGAAGGCCGAGACCGTGACCGGCAAGACCGACCTGTCGGAACGCCTGCGAAAGCTGCATGAGGACAATCCGGACCTGGCGGTGATGATTTCGGCCGACAAGGAAATCAAGTACGACGACGTGGTGCAAGTCATCTCGGAAGCCAAGAAACAGGGAATCGCGCGGGTCGGCCTGGCCACCAAGTAAGCGCACAGCCGAGTGATATGAGCGATAACGCACACTACACCATCCCCAAGCCACCCGGCCGCTGGCGCGCCATCACGCTGGCGCTGGTGATGCACGTGGCCTTGTTCCTGTTCTTCTGGATCGGCATCCGCTGGCAGAGCGAAACACCGCTGACGGTGGAAGCCGAGATCTGGGATCCGCAGTACAAGGAAGCCGCGCCCCTGCCCACGCCGCCACAGCCGCAGCCCGAACCTGATCCGGTGGTCGAGCCGCCCAAGCCGCAGCCCGTGATCGAGCCCAAGACCGTCGCCCCCAAGGTGATCGACGAGCCCAAGCTCGACAAGCCCGATATCGCCCTGCAAAAAGAGAAGGAAAAGAAGCGCAAGGAAGAGCAGGAGAAACAGGAAAAGGCCGACAAGCTCAAGGCAGAGAAGGAAAAGGCCGAGCGCGAGAAGAAGGAACAGGCCGAGAAGGACAAGGCTGACCGCGAGAAGAAGGAAAAGCTGGAAGCCGAGAAGCAGAAGAAGCTGAAGGAAGACAAGCAGAAGGAAGAAGAAGCCAAGAAGAAGGCCGACGCCGAGAAGCAGGCTGCCGACAAGAAGAAGCAGCAGCAAGCCGCGGCCGATGCCAAGGCGGCTGAAGCGCGTCGCCAGGAAGACTTGAAGCGCATGATGGGCCAGGCTACCAGTGCCACCGGTGGGACCGGCACCGCCGAGAAATCGCAAGGTCCGAAGGGCAGCCCGAACTACGCCAACAAGTTGCGCGCCAAGATCCGCAGCAACACGGTCTTCGACAATAGCGGCGTCAGCGGAAACCCTGCCGGGGAGTACACTGTCGAATTGTTCCCGGACGGGACGGTGCGCAGCGTGCGTGTGAACAAGCCTTCAGGTGTTCCTGGCTTCGACGATGCCGTGCGGACTGCCGTCATGAAGTCCCAGCCCTTCCCGGCCGATACGGATGGCAAGGTGCCGTCCAGCTTCACATTCACCCATTATCCGAAAGATCAGTAAACGATGATTAAAGCCCGTTACCTGACCCTGTCCCTGACCCGCATGGCCACTGCCATGGTGGCCGTGGCCGGCCTGTCCTTCGCCCCGGCCTCGCAGGCGCAGATCCGCTTCGAGATCACCGGCGTGGGTGCCTCGCAGATCCCGGTGGCCATCGCCGCCTTCCCGGGTGAAGAATCCGCTCCGCAGCAGATCACCTCGGTGGTCAAGGCCGACCTGGCCCGCAGCGGCATCTTCAAGCTGATCGACAACAGCGATGCGCTCTCGGATTCCTCGGCCATCAACTATGCCGACTGGCAGAAGCGCGGGGCCAATGCGCTGGCCGTGGGCAGCGTCACGCGCCTGGCCGATGGCCGCTTCGACGTGCGTTATCGCCTGTTCGACACGGTGCAGTCGAGCCAGCTCTCGGCCCTGTCCATCGGTGCCCAGCCGCAGCTGCTGCGCCTGACCGCGCACAAGATCGCCGACGACATCTACCAGAAGCTGACCGGCATCCCGGGCATCTTCTCCACCCGCATCTCCTATGTGACCAAGTCCGGCAACGAATACCGCCTGGAAGTGGCCGATGCCGATGGGGAAGGCACGCAGGTGGCATTGCGCTCCAATGAACCGATCATCTCGCCGTCCTGGTCGCCGGATGGCACCAAGGTCGCCTACGTTTCCTTCGAGATGAAGAAGCCGGTGGTCTACATCCAGAACCTGGTGACGCGCCAGCGCTCCATCGTGGCCAACTTCAAGGGCAGCAATTCGGCCCCGGCCTGGTCGCCGGACGGCTCGCGCCTGGCCGTGGCCCTGACGCGCGATGGCCTGACCCAGGTCTACGTGATCAATGCCGACGGTTCGGGCCTGCGCCGCCTGACCAACAGTGCCGGCATCGATACCGAACCGCAGTTTTCGCCTGATGGCGGTAGCGTCTACTTCACCAGCGACCGCAGCGGCGGCCCGCAGGTGTACAAGGTGGGCCTGGATGGTGGCTCGCCCCAGCGCGTCACCTTCAATGGCAGCTACAACATCAGCCCGCGCATTTCGCCGGATGGCAAGACGCTGGCCTTCATCTCGCGTCGCGACGGTCTGTTCCAGCTGTATGCACTGGACCTGACCAATGGCCAGGAGATTCGCCTCTCCGATGGCAGCCGCGACCAGTCGCCCAGCTTTGCGCCCAATGGCAAATACATCATGTACGCGACGGAATCTGGTCGTCGCGGATCCCTGGCCGTCGTTTCCGTCGATGGCCGAATCAAACAGCGTCTGACGACGCAGGCCGGTGATATCAGGGAACCGACCTGGGGTCCGTTCATGAAATAAAGAAATCCAATATTGCTTTCATCACGACAAGGAGAAATCCAAAATGCGCACTATCAGTACCTTCGCCCTCATCGTCTCCAGCGCTGTTCTGCTGGCCGCCTGCTCGTCGACCAAGCTGGACGACAAGGCCAACGCTCCCGTGCAGAACGGTGCCAGCAACGGCGCCGCTGACACCCGTGCCGTCGGCACCGTCAACGCCGGTTCGGTTGATCCGCTGAACGACCCGCAAGGCGTGCTGGCCAAGCGTAGCGTGTACTTCGACTACGACAGCTACACGGTCAAGCCGGAATACCGTACCGTCATCGAAAACCACGCCAAGTACCTGGTGGCCCACAAGGACCGCAAGGTCATCATCCAGGGCAACACCGATGATCGCGGTGGCGCCGAGTACAACCTGGCCCTGGGTCAGAAGCGTGCAGAAGCCGTCCGCAAGGCACTGGTCCTGCTGGGCGTGTCGGATGCACAAGTGGAAGCGGTTTCCTTCGGCAAGGAAAAGCCCAAGGCACTGGGCCAGGATGAATCGTCCTACGCCGAGAACCGTCGCGCTGACATCGCTTACCAATAATCGACATGCATACCGCTTTCAAACTGAAATCGGTAACCGTGGCGGCCTTGCTGGCCGCCACGGCTTTCCTACCGCTTACCGCCCGTGCCGGCCTGTTTGATGATGACGAGGCGCGCAAGGCCATCCTCGACATCCGTTCCAAGATCGAAGCCCTGCAGCGTGACGTCGCCAACAAGGCTGACAAGAACAGCGTCCTGACGCTCTCGGACCGCAACGACAACCTGCAATCCCAGATTGCGGCGCTGCGCGGCCAGATCGAGGTGCTGACCAACGAGATTACCAACGCCCAGCAACGCCAGAAGGATTTCTACGTCGACCTGGATGCACGCCTGCGCAAGCTCGAGCCGCAGCAGGTGCAAGTCGATGGCCAGACCGTGGCTGTGGGCGTGTCCGAACAGCAGGCCTATGATGCGGCCCTGTCGCAATTCAAGGGTGGCGACTACAAGGGAGCGGCCAACGCCTTTGCCGACTTCATCAAGCGCTATCCGCAATCCGGCTACGCCGCCTCGGCGCAATACTGGCAAGGCAATGCCCTGTACGCCCAGCGCGACTACAAGGGTGCCATCGCTGCGCAGCAGGTGGTGGTGAAGAATTATCCGGACAACCCCAAGGCCGCTGACGCCCTGCTCAACATCGCCAGTTCGCAAGCTGAACTGAAGGACAAGGCAGCGGCCAAGAAGACCCTGGAACAGTTGATCGCCAAGTATCCGAACACTCCTGCCGCACAGACCGGCAAGGATAGGATGGCGTCGCTCAAGTAAGCGGGTTCATCGCGGTGGTGGTATTTGATGAACGATCATGATCGTTTGTGAAGGCACAGTGTTGACACCGCCGATAGAGTTTGCCTATAATAGCGGTCTTTCGGGTCGTTAGCTCAGCTGGTAGAGCAGCGGACTTTTAATCCGTTGGTCGCAGGTTCGAATCCCGCACGGCCTACCAGAAAACAAGAGGGTTGCAAGCAATTGCAGCCCTCTTTTCTTTTATCGTAGTGTGCATTTTTCTGCCACTGCCGCCAAAAAAAATCCCCAGCCGAAGCCGGGGACTATTGACGGCCGGTACTGATCTCCGGCTTGGGCTGCTTCTCTCGTTCCCGTTTCCATCACGGCGCGTTCATCACGCATCGACAGCGGTACTGCCGATATTAAGCCGCTTGCCACACTGTCCACCCTAGAACGTAGTCGCGCATCAGCCTGCGCATTCGCCAATTCTGGTGCTGCCTGAAGGCTTCGAACCCTCGACCCTAGGACTACAAAACCGATGCTCTACCATCTGAGCTAAAGCAGCATGTAGGTTATTGGTGGCCGGGAGCGAACCGGCTTATCGGACAATTTACCGAAAGCCACAAAGGGCCATTTTCCCGCATCGCAACGGCGGCATACACCAATACGGCTGCTGACTTGCGTGTGTGTGGGCGATTAACTCCACAGGTGCGCACCCTGCTATCACTGGTCATCTTGTGCTCAACGCCGTCGTCACAGCGAACTGACACATCTCCGACTGCAAATCAGCATGCGTATTGATGCTACCCGATCAGTTTACGCCGCCCATGTGCGGTTTACAAGGGCGGCAAAGTCATTCCGGCGGTTTCCCGTGCCTCCGAATCCATTCGGCCATCAGTGCCCGGTCCTCCGGATGCTCATCGTCCAGGTCTTCGAAGATCGTTCCCTTGGTGAAGTCCAGCGGCTTTTCCTGCTCGCGCGGGCGCGGCCAGGCCTCCCGGGTTTCGACCAGCATCGAAGACTTCAGCATCTCCAGCATCACCGGCCGCTCTTCCACGCCGCGCGGCCACATGGCCATGACCTTGATGTAGTCGTCGGTGAACTGCTCCATCCTGAATTTTAGGCGCGCGATCTCCCACAGCGCGCGGGCTAGCTCGGGCGTCGGGTTCTTCTGATAGAGCTGGCGCAGTTCCTGGCTGGACAGCGGCGGCTTGAGATTCTTGCTTTTCGGCATTGCTATACTGGATAAAAACACAGTATAGCAAGCCGGAAACGAAAAAAGCCCCGAGCCTCCACTTGGGAAGCTCGGGGTATGGATCACGGCGGGGCCATGCCGTTCTCTCGGATGAACTGCTGCGCGGCGCGCGCGGTGGCTGCCGCTTCTTCAGCCTCGCCGATCAGCGCGCGAACAGCGCTGTCCAGCTCTGGAGGAAGTGACCGGCCGGCGGCACCGCCTGCATCGCCGCCGGCGGGGCTTCCGGCTTGGGCGGCTCCGGGAGTGCCACCGTCGCACCAGGCTGCACCGAGGCGCAGCCGCTCAGAATTGCGCAGATCAGCGCGCACTTTTGCCATTTCATCATCATAGCCTTTCTGGATCTGGGCCGACTTGAGCGCCTGCTCGGCGCCGATGGCCCGGTTTTGTTCGCGCCGCAGCTCCAGCGCAGCTTCGGCGGCGGCCGCCTGCTGTTTCACCTGCGCGTCCCACTTTGCCTGCACGCGCCCTGCGCCGTGGATCTCACAGCCCAGGCACAGCGCCACCAGGGCCAAGATCCAGTAGCACCAGGATGGGACGATACGCAGCATTCCGAGGACGTCCATCATGACAGCACCTGCTTCGCGTTCTTGTAGATGGCCAAGCGCTTGGCGTAATCCATGGAATCACCCACAGCGGCAGTCTTCCGCCCGATGTTGATGATGTCGCACACCCCGTCGAAGTCGCCGGCATCGGCATACTCGCTAAGGTCGTTGGCGTGCCAGTAGTAGGCGGCAGCGCGCGCCGCACCTTCTGGCTGCTCCAGCAGTTCTGGGTGAACTGCGCAGTCAATGCCAAGGGCCATCATCAGGGCCATGTAATTCGTCTTGCCGGTGGTCTGCAGCAGGCCCCGGCCACGATACAGGAAACCTTCCCCGCTGGCCTCGTCGCCATTTCCCATTCGGTTGCAGTAGACTGCATTGCCCATGCGCTCGGGGTTTCCGGCCAGGTCTGCCGCACGCGGCACCAGCGAGCGCCAGCGTGATCCTGCTGGTGACGCATTACCGATCTGGCGGATCCGGTCAGCGCTGTAGCTCAAGTTCTCCACCAGCGTGGAAAGCTGGCCGGACTCGGCCCCGACGTTGGCCAGGAACATGCCCTGGCGCTGGGCGGTATTGATGCCGAACTCGCGCATCGCGGCGTTCAGCGGCCCCAGAAAAGACGATGCCCGCATCGAGGCGGGCATGATCTGGCGCAGCTGGTCTATCGTGAGGTCCATGGAATTCGTCCTTTCAAGCGGTCGCGCGCGGCTACGTACAGCCAGGGAACAGCATAGAGGCCGGCAAAACCAACGTTCAGCACCACGTAGGCCATTTCAGGCCTCACCAAGTAGCCGAACAATGGGCCGAGCAGGATCCCGCTTTCACCAGCCACGACCAACGAGAAAAACAGCCGATCAGAATGGTGCTCAGCACCGGCGTTCATCTTGTTGAGCGCGCATACGGCGTGCGCCAGGATCAGGCCGGCGGCTACGAGATTGATGATCAGCAGGTAATGGTTTGTCATTGGGGCGCTCCCGGTTGTGGATTACCCCCTCCGAATCGACTTTGCAGCTGCTGCAGCGCCAGTGGCACCAACGTCTGCGAGCACACCCCGATGGCGAAAGCGCTGAAGAAGCGCATTTGTTCTGGAATCTTGGCCGTCCACTCGAAGAAGGACGACTGCGCGGCCCAGGCCATGGCCACCGGACCTCCATAGGCCGCCACCAAGGCGCTGGTGATCAGCGTGATGGCCATGCGCAGCAGCGGCGTCTGCCGCGTGAACGAGAGCGCCACGCAGCCCCCGAAAATCCCGGCCAGCAGCAGGTCATACTGCAGTCCGAGAAACGATCCGGTCAGCGTGACCGTGCCCACAGCAACGGCGTACCCCGTCGCCGCGCTGGTTGTTGGTTCTGGCATTCAGCCCCCAAAAATGAAGAAGCCCGCTCAAGGCGGGCCATTGAAAAAACAGCAAAATGTTAAGATGTCGCCCCTAACCTACCTGCTAATCCTTACAAATTCGGACGAAAGCATTTAATGACATCCATCACAAGATCGATAAAAACGGAACGCTTCATCAATGTCGGATTTATCCTCCTGTCGCTTTTCGCCTTGATCTGCGTATTTGTAACGGCAATGACAAAAGAGCTCAGCTACGACGCTGCGTTCAACCTGCAGATCGCCAAGAGCATCGCAAGTGACCTGGTCTATTCGTCCACATACAACCCTGGCTATATCCACGATTACCGCGTCACAACCAATGGTCCGCTTCAATATCTATGCGCCCTTCTGCTCTCGGTCTTCGGTAACCGCCTGGGCCTGGCACTCACCTTGACGTTGGTAGCGGCAGCATTTTTTTACGCTGCGAAGAAGTATTCGCCGGCGGCCTGGTTGCTGTGTATCACGATCGTCTTTACGAGCGCGAATTTCTCCGATCAGTTGACTTCGTTTATGGGGGAGATCACCGCCATGGGGTTCGTGATTCTCGGCCTGCATACGCTGAGCAATCGCACCGCCGCCAGATCGGATGCCGCGGCTATCGTCATGGCCGGATTATTTTTCGGATTTTCCACCACTACTAAGTTGATCAGCGGGATCGTGGTTCCCTTTCTCGCGTTTGGTGCTTGCGCCACTCATGATCCGAAACTGACTTGGCCGAATTTCAAATCGACCACTGTGCGAGCGATCCAAGTGAGCATCATCGCGCTCGCGGTATTCGTTGCGGAATTCTACTTCTCCACCTTCATGTCGCAGATCATGGTGAAGTTTGCACACGCTGGCAGCGCGGAAATCCCGCCGAGCGCGCCCGGCCTTTGGAAATTTATTGAGCATCACTTTTGGCAGGGCTCAACGTCCCCAAAAGAAATGATGCTTCATTTCGGTTCGTTTTCGAACGCAGTGACCTTGCCTTTGATCTTCATCGCGATCGGATTGCTCTTAACGTTCTCCCTATTCTGGAGCCCGCTCGTCCTCTTGATCGCCTGTCTCCTGATTTCCGGCATGTATGAGCGCCGAGCAATACCGATCTTCTTTCCTCTGCTGCTGGCCGGTGCCTGGGTCGCCTCCAAAAAGCTGGAAGAGATGAAGGAACGTAACGGAAAATTATTGAGCTCTGGTAGCTTGCCAGTTCTCTATATCGCAGCCATTCTTTTTCTAGTCGTACCGCAACTTTTTCAGAAAGACATACGGAAGGCCCTGGCTTTGAATCCGGATCAAGTGAGCCAACTTCTTGCATTAAACAGGTCGGATTTTCAAACGTTCCCCGCTGACCAACGCGCGCTGAGCATGGCATCGGTCATCAAGGCAGCTCCAGAAAAGGTACTGACCAGCGGATGGTGGCAATTCCCCGAATACCAACTAGCCAGCGGGAAGCATTTTTACGATAGAACTGCTCCGGAACCAGTCGCACTGCTTCAAGGGAAAACTGATCTGCTTTTGTTGTTCGACAAGAGCAGCGTATGGTATCCGGAGACTTCCATCGAACTCTGCTCGGGCGTGGTAAAGGAAATCGAAAACCTAGTCTTGTGTCATTTCAAGCCTGGTATAAGACTGAATATACGCGCCGGAATCGAAAATCAATGATGCAGAATTCTACGACTTCAATTTTCAATCTGGTTTTGGCAAAAGTGTTTTTATGAATGCATCTTGCTTATCATAGTAAGCTTTCCAGCGAGTATCGCTTGTATCAACAGTACCCTGATTTGGAAAAACATCAGGGTCTTGAGGGCCGCCAAACAGGGCAATTATTTCCTGTTCCGATGAGTCATAAAACTGAACATATAAGGTTGTCACTAGTATGCTCCTCAAAAAGCATATGAAGAAATTGAAACACTAAATGTAGCGCCTCCTTGTGCACTAACATTATTAATGAAGAATGTGCGCGCAGCTTGTAGTGACAAGAGGAATGGGGTTGCACCACCACTGGTAGTGTTTTGGCTGAATGTAACACTCCCGACACCATTGGCAGTCGAAGCAATATTAATAGTTCCTCCACTTGTTCCTGCTGAACCAATTGCGAGCGTACCAAAAATGGTTCTCGCATTAAATGGGATAGAAGTCCCTGTTGACACGGATGTATAGCTTGAATACTGGGTGGTCGTATTCAATGCAGTAATTGCCTGAGTCTCGATTACGCGATCAGTCTGGTTAGCCAAGCCAAGCAAGCCCCCGGAGGTGGTCGGCCAAACACTTACCAGCGCGCTAGCTGTGTAGCCGGCCGGCATGTTGCTGCCACCATAAATAGATGGCGCCGCAGTGGAAGAAGCATTCACGGCCATTAGCGCGCGTGTGTTTCCGGTCGGGTTGTAGATCGCGTAGATTGCGACATACCCGCTAGTCGGCGCACTGCCCGTGTCCATGCCACCGGCTCCGGTCGTCGCCAGGTTGATGGACTGGTTAAAGCTGCCCAAGCAGTAGCGAAGGCCGCCAAGAGCCGTCTCGACCACGATCTCATCAGCGGTCAAAGTAGCAGTGGCCGATGCGGTTCCGACGTTCATATTCAGGTTGCGAGACTGGCCAACCACGCCAGACACTTGACCGAAGCGGACCGCTTGATTTGATGCTGATGCGGCTGCGACTTGCTGAGATCCGCCGGTGCAATACAACAGAACATAGGCGCCGAGCGTGGAATTAAATTCAGCGGCAGCAAAGCCATTTGCAAAAACCTCACCGCCCTGCAGGGAAGAATGCGCCGAGCCCAACAGGCTATAGCTGGTACCAGCATTCACCGTCAACGTACTTGCCCCGGTATTGGTATGGGCGGGCTTGAAATATACAATTGCCCCATCAATGCCAGTCTGCATTGATGGAGTTAAAGCAATCGCGTAGACGTTGGCCGCGCCACCAGTGTCTGCCGCGTAGACAAATGCGTTTGACTGTGCTTGGCTTGCCTGTACTAAGTTGTTCGCGCTGCCTGCAGTCCAACCATTAAAAGCGATATCGCCGGCGGTCCAGTTCAGCGCGGTGGAGCCTTCCTGGCCGCGAATCATGGTGATCGTGTCGCCGGTAACGTTAGTTACCCAGACTTCTTCATAGATCAGGCCTGTGGCCGCATCATTGAAGATCATGGTGAAATACTGGTTTGCGCCGGGCGACGGGAAGAGCGCGCCAGTACCGGGAGACAGATTAGCGGTAAGTGAGCTAGGGGTGATTGCACCGGCCAAGGTGCTTTGAGCCTGATTGGCAAAGATTTGCGTGAGGGCCATGTCTTTCCCGAGAATAGAAATAAAAAAGCCGCCGGCATTTCTGCGGGCGGCTCAGAACGTGGTTATTTGCTCAGACGGTGACGATGTAGGTGTATTGGAACGGGAGCTCCAATACGCCGGCTTGTATCGCTGACTTTAGAATTGGCGCCAATTGGATAGGCGTCAGATGCTGAATTTGAAGATTGGCTCTCCCAAACGCCTGGGTGCCGAAAGCGTAGGTTCCGATTGCTCCATTGATGTATTTCGTAAAGCCCGACAAAATGCGGATATTGACCTGGTTCCCGGTGCCGAACGTGACGCTTACCTGATATGTCTGATCAATGTTGTAATCGGTGCCGTTGACGCCATTCAGGAACCGCATGATTCGTCGCTTCAGCCAGCGGATATTGAAAACCTTCCCATCGCCTTTGAAGAAATGCCAAGTAATGATTCTCTTGAACACATCATCATTGGTGACGTAATAGTTTGCTGGCCCCAGAAGCTTGTACATCCCAAATGGGTATTTCCCAAACGGGATCGTCGCAATTGGCCCTATGGCATGGCTACTGCCGCTTGGAAGCGGCTGTCGCGTGATTCCATAAAGACCTTCTGCCACCCAGTCCAGCAAGTCCCCGCTGATTGCGTCTCCGGTATAAATCGGCAAATTCAACGAGTTGAACAAATCAACATACTGCTGCTGCAGGTTGTTGATCGCTTGCACAAAGGCCTGCAGATCTTGATCGTCGGCATATTGCGTGTACAAGTATGCCGGAATGGTTTGTGTGAGCACGTATCACCCCTGAGTGATTGTGATGCCGGTCCCCGACTCATTGGTGAAGAAATATGACTCAGGGTCGCCGGCGATAATTCCGGTGCCTGGCGACGGCGAGACGCCGATTCCATTGATCGACACAGAAAACACCATGCGAGTCAGCAGCGGCGTAGGGACAACCGAAACGATCGCTTCTTGAAATGCGTTCTGCAGTTCGAATACATTAATCGGAGCCCCGACTGGGATGCTGTTGATGTAACTCACCAGCGCAGGCGTCCCCAGCTGGGCAACCGCTGCCGGCGAAATGAAATTGGTCGATGAGGTATTCCATGTCAGCGACAGCGTGACGATCTGCTGAGGCGGAATCACATATGGGATGACGTAGGTATCAGGGTAGTCATTGATCGACACCAGCTGATTGCGCAAATTTGGGGTGACAACGCCGCCAGTGACATAATTGCCAAATGTTGACGTGTTCCCAATGCTGAATGTCTTTTCGGTCAACACGGTAACTGTCAGCGGCGTATTGTTGACCTCAGTCATTCCAACGACGCCAGCAATGTTGATGACCTGACCATTGGAAAATCCATGGTTCAGATCTGTGGTGACAACGCCAGGATTGGCCTTGGTGATACTTTCAACACTCAGCACTGAGCCGGTCAACGTTGAGACGTCAAAAAGCGCACTGTAAATCTGATAGGCGACTTGGTACGGGTCGCCCCCTCCGCAAATGACTTCCCAACCGCCGCCGGTGATCTGACGCACAGAAACGAGCCTAGCTTGCACGCCAGACACCTTCCGGAGTTGGGTTTTCAAAAACGTGGCCATTCCTTCGGCAGAGGCAATCCCTGCCATCAGCACGCGCGCGCGGTAAGCCTCTTCGGTTTCGGCTTGTGCACCCGGAGTGCCAGTAGTCGGGTTGGTAACTGTCAGAGCGATCCCAGAGGGAACCGAAGTTGCAATCTGTGTTACCGAATTCGCAGGGATTGCCCAAGACCCGGATTGGGTCGCAAGGCAATAAAGCGAAGGGCTTTGTCCACCTGATCCGATAATCCCGCCATCTTGCACGACGTACTGATAGGTTCCATCGGATACGGTAAAGCCTTCAGCGATCAGGAATCCGGCCGGGCCACTGATCACTACATTGACGCTGTTGGTCGACGTACCACCTTGGACACCATTGAGCGCTCCCAGGTACAGCACCCCAAGCTGATTCAGTAAAAAGGGGTTCGCGCCATATGGGGTAATGGAATTGATCAGCTCAGTCACTGCAGCATCCGAGACGAGCGCCGCGGCCGTTTCGGTGCTGGAAATGTCCTCGATCAACGAGCCGGGCAAGTTTGCCGTCAGGCCCGGGCTTAGGGCGGTCGCCGCATCAATGATCTGCTGATTTAGAGCATCTGGCGTCTGGTTAGTCCGCCCTGCTTTTGTCATAACAATTGGGATGCTCATCGTTCTCGGCAAAGAAAAAGGCGCCCGAAGGCGCCTTGTTTATCTGATGTCCACCCTAAACAGGGATGCTGATAGCCAGCTTCGCACCCTGGTTCTTGGTGACGTTGATGTTGTACGTCGGCGTCGCCGAATTCACGATCGAAACAATCAGGCTCGCAAAATACTGGCTGAACTGCGTCTGGGTCTGGGTCACATAGAAGTTCGGGAAGATCTGCTGGATCACGCTGCGCTGAGCCGGGATGCCATAGTTGGCAAAGAAAGGGGATTCTCCTATTGACAGCTTCAGGCATTGGATCAGCGTCGTTACCCAGACATCATCATCAAACCCATTGGCATCCGTGGTGACCTCGACCCATTTATAGGAGCCGTCAGGCTGTACAAGTCTTCCGTATGTCCGCATATTTAGCTCGGTGCGATTGACGATCCAGTGAATGGGGAGATTGGCGCGCTTGTCGGGTTACCTGGAGATGCCGAGGTGTGGGTATGGGCATTGACCCAAGTAACGAGGGCAATCCAGGCAGCGTTCATGATCGCCGGCGATGTGTGATTGGTGCCGTCCTGAATATTCCCCGACGGGCCACTAATCGACCATCCTGCTGGCGTCAATTCCATCGTCGTGCCGCCAGACGTCGCCTTGACACTATTCGGCGCTACCATCGTGATGCTCTCCGGCGTCAGCACAAATGTGCAGGAGCTGGCCTGGTCCATGAGCACCACCCCATTGGGCCCGTAAATCGTGACTGCATTAGGGTCAACCGAAAACCACTCTGTATTTGCCAACGGCAGAAACGCCAGCGCGCTGAGGTTTCCGCGCTGCGTCAGATCCGCCACGCCGCCACCTAGTCCAGATACGCCACCGAGGTAGGTATCGGCCGGCAGGACCATCCCTTTATCGCCAGCCTTGATCGGGTATCGGATGTATTCCGGGCCGAAGAGGGGTATCGTGACTTCTGGCAGGGTAAAACTCGAATTGATTTCGAACTTGACCGTGATAATCGCACCACTGACCGAGACCACAGAGCAAGGGAGCGCCTTCCCCAGCACCTGGATGGCATCTGCAACCTTCTTCTGGGCAAACGTGTTGAGTGATTGCCCGAGCGGTGTTTTTTTGCTGTTGTCAGACATTTATGCGATCAGATTGAGGTCTATCACTGTCACCCAAGATTCCTTGTCCGGCTGCCTGGAATTGCCGACATGCCGAATTGCTGCCACCTGATAGGCCCCGTCAAAAATACTCTTCTTGCGGTACGCTGGCAGCGCATTGGCCGTCGTCGTGATGATGGACGGCGGCAATTTGACGTAGTCATTAATTGACAGGTCCGCGCGCATGACCAGCGTCACCTGAATCTGTCCGGGATTCTTCCAGGTCGGCTGCCCGATCATGTCCTGATACTGCAGCTGGTGCGGCTTTGTGCTGTCCGGCGCGTCATAGACAAAGAATGTCTTCTCGCGCAAGTAGATGCTCACGCCGCCATAGGTTCCGCCGATGATGCTCTTGCTCAGGCCGTTGATGTAGGCCGCGAATTGCTCCATCGATTCGTAATATCCAGGGTCATCGCTGGCCAGGATCAAACGAGAGTCAATGGAGATTTGCTGCTGATACCCTGGAAATGCTGCCGACAGCATGGAGGCGATCGCCTGCGACAATGGCGTGCCGGCCTTCCAGTCTAAAACGATGTTCCGCGGTGCCACTGACGATCCGGTGCCAGTGGAAATGACGATATCAAGCGTCATGTCAACACCAATCCAGTTCCCGAACGCCTGTTGTATGACTCCCTGAACAAGGACGCCAGACTGCGCCGGATTCGCGAGCGGTAGCCCCTTCTGCATGCCGCCAGAAATGGTAATCCGCTTCCCGTTCAGGTCGGTGGCCTGGCTAATATCGTTGCGCGTAATTCCCCAAACCCGGGCAAATGCATTCCCGTAAGGAGTATTGAATGGCGCAACCGGCAGATCCATTTCCACCAGAAGCGCATTCGGGTCGCTCTTCCCGTTCTTGTACGACGTATATTGCCTGACGGTCGATCCAGTATCCGGGTCGGAAATGAGGATATCGTAATAGCGCATCAGTTACCGATTTCGAATTGTTGGTTCTGTGTCCTATAGATGAATGTGGTGGCGAAGTACCCCGCATTCATCGAAATATCATAGTTCTGAGGCGAGCCGATCAAGGGCAATGAGTAAATAAGCGTGCCAGTCACCGTGTAGACATTGACGTAGTACCGCTGCCCAAAAAGGTTCCACGTGACGACCACGGTATAGGCCGTATCATCAAATACGGCCTGGAATTGAAACGAGGCAGACTGCGTCGGGGCGAAGGTTACGAGTGTCGTCATGGGATCTGATTTACCGTCACCGAGGGCAGAGATACCGCGCTCGTAATTGCCGACCCGACCAGGTTCTGAGCGTTCTGCACCACGCTGGATGCAAGCCCGCTGACCTGGCTGCCTACGCTTGTCGCCAAGCCGGACCAGCTGGGAGTGCCATCAATCGCCGTGCCTGAACTGATTTTTTGCATCAGCGCACTTTGCGATTTTTGGGCATCCTGCAGGGACAAAAGCGGCTGCTCAAAATCCCACTGCCAGTCTGTCTGCGCCTGCTTGCTTTCTCCCGAGGAAATGTCCCGCAAATTCGTCAGAATGCAATTCTGATAAATATAGGAGGGGGTGGCCACGATAAAGGTTCCGCCCAAGGCCACGTGTATATCAATGGCCTTTTTGAGGGCTGTTAAGGTTACCGATTTGGACGTGTAGCCTCCGACCGCGCGCACCGGACACGTCATCACAAGCGAAACACTCAAAGGCTGTGTAATGACCGCATTGGCAGCGGTTTCCTGGCTGGCAAAGGGATACTTACCGACTTGGTTGTTCTGCAGCGTGGCTCCTGGCAATGGGCGGAAATGAGCAAAAAAAGTGTCCAGACTTTGATCCGCGCCATTGAGCAGGCCCAACGTGAAATTCGCCGCTTCCGTGATCGAGATGATGGGAAGCATATTGCCTGGAATTGCGCTGGCAATACCATTGGTGAAGATGATGGGCGACACCTCATAGCCAAGCTTAAATAAAGTGCGCCCTGTGCTCATCAATATGCCAATTGGTTAGTGGTGACGATCGCGCTGCCACCAGTGTTGTTTCGAATTTCCACCACTACCGGCCCGGTGTTTCGGGTGACCTTTGGTATGTAGTCGCTGGTTTCGGTGGGAAGATGATCTTTCCACTGATCACCATAGTTCCGAATCTGGCGAGAAACGTTACCCTCGCCCCAGTTGTACCCTGCGGCGGCTTTCTCTTTGTCGCCATTGAAATAGCGCAGTAGATTGCGCATCTTCCGCGCGGCCGCGTCCGCCGACTCGTTGAAGTCGTTGGGGTCTTTTAGGCCATATTCAGCCTGTGTGGCAGGCATGAAGCCGAAATGGCCTTGCGCTCCCGCAGAAGAAAGCATCTTCTTGCCGCGGCTTGATTCGGCTAGCCAGACGTTATCCATGATGCCGGATGGCAGGCGATACTTCTTCTCCAACTCGGACAAGTATTTCTGCTGATCGCCGGACGCGATCGGCACCGATCCTTCAACTTGACGCCCCTGCTTCCACTTTTGGTAAGTGGGATCAAAGGCGCCATTGAAATTCCACCATCGCGGTGCGAATCCGGCTTTCTTCGCCTCATCTTGCGTCGGCTCAGATCCACCACTGGTCTTTGGCGGTGCAGGCTTCTTTGATGACGGCAAGACATTGAAAAACTCAAGAATGCCAACCGTCGCATCCGCCAATGCGCCAATCGCTGTCACAAAACGATCCGCGCTTCGCTGGAATTCGTCCGACAGCAGATATTTCGAGAATCGTTCAATACCGCCGCCCAAGTTATCAACCCACTTGGTCAGCTTCGGATTTTGCAGAATGTCAGAAAGCGCATTGGCGAAGGAGTCCGAAAGCTTGTTGAGCTGCGGAATCAGAGGCGTCAGGCCCTTGACGAAAACGTTCTGGATTTGCTCGCCAGCACGCGACAGCTGGATGCTGAAATCTTGCCAGGTCTTCTGCGTGTCGTCCTGTAGGTTCAGGCGGGAGACGTCGCGTCCATATCCTTCACTGGACTCGCGCAGATCTTGCATTGAGGTGGCATGCAGCCGCCTCAACTCGTCCATGGTGTAGAACTCAAGCAAGCCGTTGGACTTGGCGTACTGCTGGCTCTGGTCACCGCGGTCAAAAATTTCCTTGGCGCGAATCGCCATCTCGACGCCGAGCTGCGCAGCGTTTTTGCGATCGACATCAGGCTGGCCAATCCCCATGGCGCCGAAGGCCCAGCGCTTTTCCCAATCGCTCTTTGCCTCGTTGATGCGAGAAAGATTGCTATCGGCATCAACATAACGACCAAAGTTCAGGCCGAATGCCTTTTGCTGAGCGGTAGAAATGCCCTGGCCCTGCGCGGAGCGACGGGAGCTTCCAACGGATGACGCCAGGCTAGAAATGCCGAAAAGGCCGCCGCCGGCACCAAGCAGGCCAAGTCCGCCCGAGATCGCCGCCCATTTCAGGATGGAGACTGTGGAGCTCGCCACATTCTTGGCGAACGCCCCGGCGCTCTTGCTCATCTCGCGCCAAGATTTCTCCTTTTCGCGCGCTAAGCGCAGCGATTCTTTCTCGCCATCGCGCAGAGCGTCTTGCGCAGCCTTGGCTTGTCTGGACGCCTCCTTCTGCTGCTCCTTTTTTGCTTGTACTTCAGCTTTTTGCTCTTGCTTCTCCGCTTGGGCCACTTCTTTGGTGGCCTCTTTCATGGCCTTGTTGAAGGATTTCCATGCCTCGGGAGAGGACTTCAAAGATTCCTGCAGTTCCTGATACTTTTTGACGAAGGCATTGAAGTCACCATCATTGATGGCAATATCAATGACTTTTTTATTCGACATGCTACCCCCCTCGATGAGCCCGAGTCATATAACGTTGGCGGAATTCGTGGGCTGATTCAAAACCCAGCCCTTGATGCCCAAAAAAGAACGGGAAGCCTTCGTTGGAGATCCAGTCTAGTGTGGAATGGATGATGCTTGAACCGTCTCGCCAGAACTCTCTTCCTCGGTCAATATCGGCAAGGACTTCGCGAACTCCGTACAATTCAACGATGAAATTTGCCAGCCCCAGATATTCCCCGCGCCCGTCAGAATCGCTTCTCTTTCCTTCGCCATATGCATGGCTGAGGCGACAATAAAAAAAGTGACACTGTTTTCGATCTCCGAAAGCTGGTCTTCATCGATCAGGCCGTTTTTAATAGCCTGATCCAGGACCATGGTTTCCCAGCCCTTCCCCGAAATGGGAACAAGGACGTTGGTCAACCGACGGATCTCATTGAAAAGGCCATTCTCGACTCCCTCCGGCCCCTCCCAGATGCCGACATCTTTGGCCGCATCACGCAGGAGGTTCTTGGCCACGCGCGGACCGGCAGCCGTGTGCAGACCTTGGCTGTAAATGGCGCTGAAGGCCTTGGAAATCGGCAGGTAGTAGGTATCAAACACCTGCCGAGAAATCGGCATGGAGTGGACGAAGATTTTGGAATCTCCGTTGTCCACTTCCATGACCAAGTTGAGGTTACGATTGATTTTCACTCAAAATCTCCCTGTGATTTTGGGCGGCTACTTAGGTCAAGTCCCAGAGACTGTTGTTGATCAGGTAGTAGCCGCGGATGGTGACGACATAGCCGGCATCTTCGCCGGCAAAACTCAGTTCCCGCACGCTGCCAATAGCGCAATTGGTCAGCGGATAGGTTCCGAGGGTGGAAGCGTCAGGCGTGATGACCAGATCGCCCAGCGTAGACAGGTTCTCTGCCCGCTGCTTGTACAGGTTTGCCAGGCCCTGCGTTTTCAGCAGGTTGATGGTCATGGTGACCATCTGATATGGCTCGCCCGAGGTCACGGCACCTGTCATGGTGGGAATGAAGGTGGTTGCGTCGCCATCCAGGGAAAGCGAAATGCCGGCTTTCCCCAGATAAGATGCGGTCACGTTCAATTCCGGGACGTCAGTCACAACGACGCTACCGCGCAGGCGGTTCAGCGTGCCTTGTGCGATCAAAGGATTGGTTGCCATGTTTTATCCTTATGCAACGAAGTCAGTGACGTTCAGATTGAAGATGATCTGCTCGAAGCCGCGCGCCGGGGTGTAGACGGCGGACAGGCCAGAATAGATGCCGTCCTTGTAATCGCTGGGGTTCAGTGCGCTATAAGCAGCGAACGGAATCGCATTGATGACGATCTGACCGGCGTATTTCCCGGCGTCAAGGTTTTGCACGAACTCGGCCTGCGGCAGAGCAGTGGTGATCACTTGGCCAAGCGCCAGGCCATAGCTGACAGCGCTGGTCATGGTCTTGGCCGCTCGGGCCTGCAGACGGTTGATGCCGGCCTGGTTGTAGTACAGCGGTGCCAGCGGGTTGTTCGAACCGTTGATGATCTCGTTGGCAATGCTCAGCTGCAGGTTGATCTGCACCCAGTCGACCGAGTACCAGTAGTTGAACGGCCGAGCGTCTGACATGCGACCCCAAAGCAACATCAGATTGCTGATTCCACCTTCGGCGCCCGTGGTCACGTAGTTGACATTGTCAGCCTTGAACGTGGTTTGCTGCGGGCCAGTGGCGGGGAAAGTGGTGACGCCCTGCAGATAAGCAAAGCACAGCGGGGTAACCTGGTTTGCTGGACTGGGGTTGTAGTTCAGTGTGACCCAGTGTGGCGCCGCGGCCGTGAATTCAGTAGCCGGGATGGTCGGTGCTTCGATTATCTTGAACACCGATTTCACAGTGGTCGGGAAACTGGATTCATTCGCCTCGGTCACCCGGGTGAAGAAATAGGTCTTCGAGGTATTCGAAGAGTAATTCGTCACGAAGGTCACATAACTGGCTTCATCGGCCCAGGCCCGGGGAACCTCATAGGAATAGATGGTTCCCGGATTGTTGGCGATGTAGGTTCCGAGCGCTGTGACAGCTGCCGCATTGGTAACTGCGCCGAGCTCCAGCACATAGACTGACAGCGCCGCGCCTTGGGCATAGAACGTCGTTGCCATGGCAGTGAGTTCTGCTACCGAAGAACTGACCACGGTACCCTGCACGGTCGCCGATCCCGGGTTGTTGACCAAGGGATAGGTGAAAGTGCTGGCGCCGGTGATCGTTGCCTGGAAAGAGCCGTTGTAGGCCGCCGGCGCTGCGCCAGCAATGGTCAGGCCGATGGTGGTGCCATTGGTGTAACCATGCGGGGCAGTCGTGGTCACTGTGACCACACCGGTAGCCCATGCCAACGATGTGATGGCCTTCGGAGTCTGCAGGATTGGCGTCAGATCAGCCAACTGCGTGATGAGAGTTTTTGCCCCGGGTGTCAGGGTGGTACCACCCTGAGAAATTAACGCACCAGTGCGTTGCAACGTACTCGGAGTCGGGGCGACGGTCTGCGAGACGTTGATTTGTACAATCTGCGTCATTTCTGCCTCAGTTAGACATACGAGAAAGCGACCACACCTCCGGTGCCGACGGACGAGATGACGATGCCCGAAGAGCAGGGGAAATCCAGGTTGAAAATGGAACCGGCAGGGGCCGAGCCGAAAGCGATCGTGAAAATCTGATTGGCTGCTGCGGCGGCACCGGTGGTGGTGGTGTCGTTGACGGTGATGGCGCCTGCCGAAGGCGCAGTCTGCACGATCAGGCGGCATGCGCGACCCGGCGCAGCCTTGACGACGGTGGCAGCGGATACGTTCAACTTGCTCGATGCGCCGGTGCCGATCAGCAGGTTCTTGCTACCGTCCAGCTGTAGCGGGGAGCGATAACCGGTCGGGGTGATCGCGTTGTTGTACGGCAGAGCTCCTTGGGGCATGGTCGTTCCTCAAATAAAAAAGCCCGCACAAGGCGGGCAAGGTTTGAATCCAGCAGAAATCTGCCGTCAGTCTTGGAAATAAAAGTTCGGGATGGCGCTCAGAATAAATTGCCGCGCAGCATCCCTGACGCGGCTCTGGTAATACGAAACCTCGAATTCGACCGTCTTTTTCATAGCGATCACGGTGAGCTCAGATTGCGTTCGCTTCTCATCACGCATCACCGGCATGTTCATCAGCCCAAGAGCGTTCTCATCGTTGCTCATGTATTCCAGGATGTAATCTTGGAAGTCCAATGCGTTGAAATTTCGCATGCCGTACAGGGTGATGCGCACGCGGTCGGCGACCAACTGGTAATGCGAACCGTCGCGGTCATACATCGGGACGCTTTGGATCGCCCTGGTCTGGTCTGGAAAAATGTGAACTGCGGCATATGGTGGCCGCAAATTGTCTGGAATCAAGAACGAGGGATACATCGGGCATATCTGGTTCAGGCTCAGCCAGATCGGCAGGCTGTCAGAAACGATGACGTTCTTAGAATCAAAGCCGCTCATCGAATCAATGATCTGCGATTCCATGGTCGGGTAGATTGCATCCCCGACGTAGTGGTACAAATCCGCCTGCTGGTAGAACTCCTGGCGCCGATTGAATGAGAACCGGATACCTTGGAATTCACCGATATACATCACGGTTGGACCAATGATGTTGAATTCTTGAATCTCGCTCAGCGCTGTGAAAATCACGCGATTCACGCCGAGCGTTTCATCTTCCCGCTGGTCCGTGTACGAATCGTAGTGCAACGAACCCATTACCTCGACGGTTTTTGCTGCCTCTAAAACCTCTCGCGGCACGCCGAATGGAACTTTCCCAATCGCGGCTCCACCTAGCTGCGATGAGTCGCTCAGAAGATCGGCCTTCACCCAGAATACATAGCCGTCTAGCGGAAGTACCAAGCGCATGTACTTGGTGAACTTGATCTTCTGGTCTTGCGATAGATTATTGACGCCCTCGGCCAGCCCTGCCGCCAACTGCGATTTGGCGGCGGACGTTTCGGTAAGAGATGGCATCAGTCAATCCAGGAAATGGCGGAATTCTTGTACAGGTGTGTGTCCATGAAGGACGGCCGGCGTTCGCCGCGCTTTTTCTTGAGTCGGTGATTGACGCCTTTCTTGGCTGCCTCTGTCGGCACGCCGGGGATCCCCATGCGCTCAATCTCTGCGTTCTGGATGAACTCCTTGAACATGGAGGCGATCTTTGATTCAGCGGAGGCGAAGGGATTAGCACTCACCGGTGCCCCCATCAGCAAGTTGTCGATAGCGCCTTCAATTGAGTCAGTAAGCGCATTGGTGATCTGGTCCATTTTTGCCTCGGAAAAGGCCCCCATCACACCATATTTGTTTTCAAGCCAAGTGGCAACGTCGCC